>JAGHSG010000125.1 GCA_018066005.1 Bacteroidales bacterium
AAATTAGCCATGCCTATTTTAGGAACGAAGAAAAGTGTACGCGCCCTCTCCCGTAAGAAAGAGACCGCCTTGCGTTTTATGCAGCAAAACTACACGCCGGACAAGATGGTGGTGTTTGTACAAGGCAATCTGCACGCCACACAAGTATTCGAATATATCGGTCACGTCTTTGCAATCACCCGTTTATCACCCGTTAATCAACCGTTCTACTCCCGTTCTACCCCCGTTAAGATGACTGCCGAAACGCGGACCTACAAGAAGCACACGCATCAGGTTCATGTGATGATGGGCGGACGGGCTTACCCAATAGGGCATAAGAAACAATTAGCCCTCTATCTGCTGAATAATATCCTCGGCGGAGGCAGCATGTCATCCAGACTGAATTTGAGTTTACGCGAAAAACGGGGGCTGGTCTATTCCATCGAATCGCAATACACCCCTCTGAGCGACAGTGGTTATTGGAGCATCTATTTTGCTTCGGACGCGAAAGATAAAGACGAGTGTATTCGGTTGATTCATAAAGAATTAGACAAGCTGCGCCAACAGCCGTTGACGGACAAGCAGATGCAACGGGCGTTGAGACAATTGTATGGTCAAATGGCTATTTCGGCGGAGAATCAGGAGAATAATGTGCTGGCGATGGCCAAACTGATGTTGTACCACAATACTGCCCCGACTTGGCAAGAGACTTTTAAGCAAATAGAGCAACTGCAAGCAAGCGATTTATTGGAGACGGCACAAGAGATATTTACCGAAGACAATCTATCCGTACTAACGTACGAATAACGTCATTCTTTCATTTATTTCGCACACAAAAAAACAACAAAGCAGGAGAAAAAAATATTTTTTCTGCTTTTTTATTTGCGTATATTGATTTTTTTTTGTAACTTTGCACTCTCTTATCTTCTATACCATGTACGCACCTTGTACATATATAGGTGAAAAACACAACGTAAAGTATTATTAATTATAACAACATGAGTAAAATTTATGTATTTGTAGTCAGCCTTTTCTTGTCCACGGCGGCGCTAATAGCGCAGACGAAAGTGACGGGAGTTGTGCTGGAAGATTCAGGAGAGGGTGCTATCGGCGCCAACGTTGTTGCAGAAGGCACGACGGTGGGTACCGTAACCGACTTTGACGGTAATTTTGAATTAACCGTTCCTGCCGGTGTGAAGCACCTGATTATCTCCTCCATTGGTTTTAAAACCGTGACGGTAGCCGTAAAGCCAACCATTAAAGTTAAATTGGAGAGTGAGTCCACTCAATTGGAAGACGTTGTGGTGACGGGTATGGTCAAGCAGGACAAGCGTCTGTTCACCGGTGCCTCCACAAAGGTGGATGCCGAAAAGAACAAACTGGACGGTGTGGCCGATGTCAGCCGTAGTTTGGAAGGTCGTGCTGCCGGTGTGAGCGTTCAGAACGTCAGCGGAACATTCGGTTCTGCACCTAAGATCCGTGTCCGTGGTGCCACCTCCATTTATGGTGCCAGCAAGCCTTTGTGGGTTGTGGATGGAATCGTGATTGAAGACGCAGTAGAACTGAGTGCAGACGATTTGAGCAGTGGTGATGCCGAAACGATGATTTCGAGTGCCATTGCCGGACTGAATGCCGACGATATTGAGAGTTTCCAAATCTTGAAAGACGGTTCTGCCACCAGTATTTACGGTGCCCGCGCTATGGCAGGTGTGATTGTTGTTACCACCAAGAAAGGTAAAGCAGGACAAAGTAAGTTGAACTATACTTGCGAATTAACCTATCGTATGGTGCCTAACTATAACGATTACAATATCTGTAACTCGCAAGAGCAGATGGGTATTTATCAAGAGTTGGAGCGCAAAGGTTGGTTGGAATATTCCACCCTGAGCAGCGCCAAGAACTCGGGTATCTATGGACGTATGTATCAATTGATTAACCAAGCTGAAGACGGCGGTTACGGATTGGCAAACACTCCGGAGGCCAAGAACGCTTATCTGCGTCAGGCCGAGTTCGCCAACACCAACTGGTTCAACGAGTTGTTCAACCACACCATTATGCACAACCACTCTATCAGTTTCTCAACCGGTACAGACCGCGGTCGTGTGTATGCTTCGTTGAGTGCTATGCAAGATCCGGGCTGGTATAAATCCAGTGATGTGCTGCGTTTCACCGGTAACTTGAACGGTAGTTATGAACTGCTGCCGACAACCGCCAAACAGCATTTGACATTGAATATTGCCACGAGCGGCAGTTACCGTAAGCAGAAAGCACCGGGAACAATTTCTTCACAGACCGACCCCATCACGGGTGCCGTGAGCCGTGAATTCGACATCAACCCGTTCTCGTATGCCATGAACACCTCGCGTGCCATGCAACCGGGAGAGACTTATCGTCGTAACTATTGTGACTTTAACATCAACGATGAGTTGGAAAAAAACTATATCGACATCAAAGTAGCGGAAGTTAAATTCCAAGGCGAATTGAACTACAAACCTATCCGTGGTCTGGAAATCAGTGCTTTAGGTGCTATCCGTTACCAAATGAATAAGTTGGAGCACAATATCAAGGATGACAGTAACCAAGCGCGTGCCTATCGTGCCGGTATTGATCCTGAGGATAACACGATTCGTAGTGCCAACTCCTTCTTATACACCGACCCCGATGATCCCAAGGCACTACCTATTTCCGTATTGCCCCAAGGTGGTATTTATGACGTAACCGAGTACTCGTTGCTGTCTTACGACTTCCGCGGAACCATCACGTATAATGGTGCTTTCGGTGCTAACGAAGACCATATTCTGAGTGTCTTCTTGGGTGCTGAATTGAATGCTTCTGACCGTCAAAGCACATGGAATCGCGGTTGGGGTTACCAATACGAAAACGGCGGTGTGCCCTATACCGACTATCGTTTGTTCAAGCAGAGTCAGGAGGAGAACAGTCAGTATTTCTCCAACCAGTTTACCTACTACCGCAACCTTGCCTTCTTTGCTAACGCATCGTATTCGTACAAAGGTCGTTACACCGCTACGGGTACATTCCGTTACGAGGGTACGAATAAGTTAGGAAAGAGCCGCAGCGCACGTTGGTTGCCTACTTGGAACGTCAGTTTGGCATGGAACGCTCACGAGGAGAACTGGTGGAGACCTACGTTTGACAAGTGGTGGACAGCCGCTAAGTTGCGTGCCAGTTACTCACTGACAGCAGACCGTGGTCCGGCAGAGATTAGTAACTCGTTGGCTATCTTCCAAAGTTACAGTCCTTATCGTCCGCTGAGTAGCGTGAGCGAGACCGGTATTCAGTTGGCAGAGTTAGAGAACAGCGAACTGACCTACGAGAAAAAACGTGAGTTAAACATCGGTGTTGACTTGGGCTTTATTGATAACCGTATCAATTTGGTATTTGACTGGTACACCCGTGATAATTACGATTTGATTGGTATTGTTCAGACGATGGGTGTAGGTGGTGCCACCGATAAATACGCCAACGACGCCAGCATGAAATCCAGCGGTGTGGAATTGACTCTTTCTACCCTGAATATCAAGACGAAAGATTGGACTTGGACAACCGACTTTACCTTCTCTCACTCCAAAAACGAGATTACCAAGTTGAACTCCTTCTCCAGAATATATCAATTAGTAAACGGTTACGGTCGTTTGGAAGGTTATCCGGTAGGTGCCTTGTTCTCCATTCCGTTTGCCGGACTGACCGAAGAAGGTCTGCCGACGTTCTACACCAACACAGAGCGCACCGAGACCACTATGACCGATATTGACTTGCAATCCTATACCAATTTGGACTTCCTCAAGTACGAAGGTTCAATTGACCCGACTATTCAAGGTGGTTTCCGCAATACCGTTAGTTGGAAAGGTTTGACTTTGGATATCTTCTTCACTTATAGTGCAGGTAATGTGATTCGTTTGGATCCGTTATGCTATGTTTACAATAGTGAGTATAGCGACCTGACCGCCAGCATGAAGGAAATGAAAAACCGTTGGGTAGTTCCCGGAGACGAGAAAACGACTACTATCCCCACGATTGCTACCTCACGTCAAATGCAGGACATTCCCAACTTGAACGTGGCTTATTCGTGCTACAACTACAGCGACAAGCGTGTCGCAAAAGGTGATTTCATCCGTTTGAAAGAGATTTCCTTGGGTTACTCGTTGCCGAAGAAATTGTTTGAGAACCAAAAGGCTGTATCCAGTTTCTCGGTTAAGTTCTCTGCCACGAACATCGCACTTGTATATGCAGACAAGAAACTGAATGGTCGTGACCCGGAATATTATAATACCGGTGGTGTAAGTTCACCTATTCCACGTCAGTTCACGCTGACATTCCGTTTAGGTATGTAATTGATTGACGAATGATTAGAAGAAAGGAAAGAATTATGAAAAAGAACACCTTATATATTATTATCGCCCTCGCATGCGCGGGGCTGACAGGTTGCAAGGACAGTTTCTTGGACAAGAACCCCGATATGCGTGCCGTTATTGACACGAAAGATAAAGTTCGTCTGCTATTGGTTAGTGCCTATTCGGATGCCAATACGGGGCCTTTGATGGAGTATTCGTCCGACAATATCGTGGATAACAATGCTCCTGACGCTACCGGTCACACCAAGTCGCTTGTTCCACTGAGCAAGATGTACGATGAGATTTTTGCATGGCAACCCGTTGTCAGCAGTGGTGCTCAAGACTCTCCCAAGTACCTTTGGAACGGACACTACTCTGCCATTGCTGCTTGTAACCAAGCGTTGGAAGCTATTGCTGAGTTAGAAGCTAAAGGTATCAATATGGATGCCGAAAAAGCAGAAGCATTACTCAGCCGTGCTTACCACCATTTCTTGTTAACATGCGTATTCTGCCAAGCCTACAAAGGTGATCAAACCAGCAGTCAAGACTTAGGTTTGGTCTATATGACCGAGCCTGAAACGACCGTTAAGCCCACCTATCACCGTGAGACGTTGACAGAGACCTACCGACACATTGAAGAGGACTTAAAAATCGGTTTGGATTTGGTTTCCGACGAGTATTATAGCGTTCCCAAATATCACTTTAACGTAAAAGCCGCTCATGCTTTCGCCGTACGTTTCTATTTGTACAAACGTGATTGGAACAAAGTAATTGAGCATGCCAACATCGTTTTAGGAACCGATCCGGAGATGACACGTGCTTTATTGTTTGACAACTATAATGCACACGTAACTTGTACCGACTTTGAGCAAGAGTCATACGCGTGGATAGACCCCAATTCGCCCAGTAACTTGTTGATTATGACCCACATGTCATCTGAGCCCTACACCAGTTATCCGAGTTATGCCCGTTATCAATGTGCAGGCAATGCGTTGGATTATTCGTTGCTGAGCGCAGGACCTATTTGGAAGAAACGCGCGTTAATCGCCAGCTTGAGTGTATGGAGCTTTGGTAGCGACCACTACGGCAGTTTCTTGGCTAAACATGCTGACTTCTTTGAATACACCGACAAGGTGAATGGTTACGGATTTATTCATGCCATCACGCGTCAGTTAACCACCAATGAGACCTTGCTCAGCCGTGCCGAGGCAAAAGTGATGACAAACGACTTGACCGGTGCTGTGGAAGATTTGCGCACATGGTGCTTGGCATACGACATCAATGACCGTCCCAGTATGGATACGATGATGGTTGGCGATTCTGTTGCTCGTGCCAACCTCAAGCCGGAGAAGATCAAAAATTTCTATGCCACTGCTCAAGGCGAAGCACATAACGCTGTTGTGCTACACCCCGAAGGAGAGGATGCCAAAGGAGAACCCTTCAAGGTTAGTGACGACATACTGCCGTTCTTGCGCTGCTGCTTGCATTTCCGTCGTATCGAGACCGTTCATGACGGTTGGCGTTGGATGGACTTGAAGCGTTATGGAATTGAGATTACTCATATTCAAGGAACATCAGGTCCGCAAGTACTCAAATACGATGACCCACGTCGGGCTATTCAGTTGCCGCAAGAAGTTATTCTTGCCGGTTTGGAAGCCAACCCCGAATTGGGTACACCCAGTGGAAGCGGGGCTTCTGTAATGGTTCCTGATGATAAGACCGACCAACCGACTTTGAGTCCGCGTATTGTCGGATTCACAGCAACTCGTTTAACTGAATAAAGAAGGAGGACGAATTATGAAAAAGACGTATATATTATTGGCATTGGTAACCCTTTGCATCGTTTCCTGTAAGAAGGATGAGTTAGACAGTAAATCTATCTTTGTGGATCCCGTTGTTAAAACGGATACTTACACGTATGCGTTCGACCAATGGTTGAGTACCTATTTCACCAAGAAATACAATGTGGAATACATTTACAAGTTGGATGACGCCGCTATGGACCCCAACTATAATGTGGTTCCCGTTCGTTTAGGTATGGCAGATACCGTGGCTCACTTAAGTTTGTACCTTTGGTACGATGTGTATGATAAAATAGTCGGAAAAGACTTCCTGACCACATACGGACCTAAGATGATTCAATTGGTGGGGTCCAGTATGATTAATGCCGCACAAGGTACGGAGAAATTAGGTTATGCCGAAGGTGGTATCAAGATTACGCTCATGAAGATTAACTCCATGAAAACGGATGATCCGGAAATGATGAATCACTATATCTTCAATACGATGCACCATGAGTTCAGTCATATTCTGCACCAACAGAAGACCTACCCGAAGGATTTTGAGAGCATCACGCCTCAGGACTATGACCCCAGTGGATGGCAGTACCGTTATGACAAATCGACCAAAGACATGTGGTTACGTGAGAAACCGGCATGGAAATTGGGCTTTGTAACTTGTTACGGCAGTAGCGAGACCCATGAGGACTTTGTGGAGACGATTGCCAACTATATCACCAAATCGGACGAGCAGTGGCAATTGATGTTGGATAGCGCCGGTGTAGATGGAGCTAAGTATATCACTACCAAATTAACAATGGTTCGTGATTGGTTAGCCGAGAAATACAATTACGATTTGGACGCTATGCATAAAGAGGTTTAAACACGTCAACAATACCTGCCCAAGTATTATGACAAGATTATGCAATGTGATTTTGACTATCAGAACTACCCGGAAAGGTAATAAAGGAGGACAACAATGAAAACAAAGTATATTTTATTAGTCGTTGCAACGCTGATAGTATTTGCAGGTTGCAGTCGTGATGAGGAGAGTTTATTCAGCAGTAGTGCTTCTGAACGTTTGCAAGCAGCTCTTTCAAACGCAGAGAAAACATTAGTAGCTCCTGCTAACGGATGGGAGATGTTATATTTCCCTAACCCGGAGAGTGCCGGTTACCCCGTATTGCTCAAATTCAATGCCAACGAGCAAGTATATGCTGCCACCAGCAATCCTCAAACAACAGGTAATAAGTTTATCAACGATGAAAAAAGTACGTGGTCTATCAAAGCCGACTACGGACCCATTTTGAGTTTTGATACGTACAATGTCGTTATGCATGCTTGGGCTGATCCCCGAACGGATGGTGACGGTTACTTAGGTGACTATGAGTTCCTCATTTTGGAAGTCAGTGACCAATGTATCCGTTTGAAGGGTAAGAAACACGAAGCATACGTTACTATGTATCCCATGCCCGTTGATCTGAGTTGGGAAGACTATTTCAAGCAGGTACAGGCAGAGCGTGACTTAATCGTTACGCGCAATAACGGTACCCAATTCAATTACTCTTTCAATGGTGAGATGCAAATCATGACCTATATGAACGGTATTATGGTGGAGAATCAAGCCCAAGGCATTGTTTATCCCTTTGTAGTACGTCCTCAAGGTATCATGTTTGAGCGTCCGCTTACTCATGGTGGCATATCGGCTCAAAACTTCTGTTTGGACGAAGAAAATACCAAACTCTTCTCTACGGATGGCGTTAACGCATCTTTTGTACCAGCCTTATCATTGGTTGAGACCTTGGATGCCAAGTTGGATAATAATATCCGTTGGAAATTGGATACTAAGAATTTAGGTCCCGACTCCAAAGGGATATATGACCAAATGGCTGCTGCCCTCAAAAAACAGAACGGTACCCTACGTGCCATCTACATGCAACGTGAAGTGAAAGAGACCTACACCGAAGAAGGTGATACACTCAAACTCAAACAGGATTATTTATGTATCGAGTTTAAGCACCCGCAACAGGGTGTTAGGCAGGCACGTTATGAGATGTCCTACTTGTTTACCAATGATATTTTGACCTATAAGTATGTTCAGCCGGTTATGGACGAGCCAAACATGTCCATCTACCTGCTTAATGTATTAGGTGGAGGTGCAAGCAAGCAATCCAAAGGTGTGGAGATGATAGAAAACCTGATGTGTGGTGATTTCCGTGTAGCGTCCGCCACCGGTTCGCAGGTCAATCCGCAACAGTTATACCTGACGAGTATTATTA
>JAGHSG010000090.1 GCA_018066005.1 Bacteroidales bacterium
TCCACTATGAATATACGTCTTAGTGCATCATATAAGTTGCATACGTATTAGGAGATAGTGTTTGGTCGGTAGCGCGAATATCCGCCATAATCGTTTCATTGGTAGTCATCGTTGAAATATTACGCGCCAATGATTCCAGCAATTTACGTACACGCAATGGATTTTTTTCCACACCATCAACGCGATGAATATCCAAATTGATAATATCTTCTACGTAGTTTCTGGCAGTTCTTAAAGCGGCTCTTTCTGTCAGTCGGATACTTGCCGGCCATCCTCCACGACAAATAGAAAAGGCTATTCGCTCTATTGTTAGGTTAGACAATGCTGCTAAGTCATTGTCAGGGTGGTCAGATAGTGTTTCTAAACTGACCTGCCCTGTTGATTCATCAGATTCCCACAAGGACATAGTTCGCATACGCATAGGGACGATTCGACCTGTTCCTGAATGCATGCGTCTTTCATTCTCAGGCAGAGATTTGTCTTCTTTTGGAACGGCAGACCCTGTAAGGATAAACTGTCCCATTTTTCCGCGCATATCTACAGTGAAACGAACAGCATCCCATAAAACAGGGGCCTCTTCCCACTCATCTAACAGTCGCGGAGATTCACCATCCAATAGTAAAGACGGCTTAGTCGCTGCCATTTGCTTATACATGTTTGAACGATCTCTATCTTGCATAAAGAGAACACTATTGGCTGCATTACGTCCGGTATAGGTTTTTCCACACCATTTAGCACCTTCAATTAAAACAGCACCAGCGGCCTCCAATTGTTCAGACAATTCTTTGTCGCATACCCTTGGTTTGTAGTCTTGTACCTCCATATTAATTTTTTGTTGTTTTGAAATTCGGTGCAAAGATACTGATTTATTTTGACATACGCAAATTTATTGACAATTTTGGCAATTTTTTATTGACAATTTTGGCAGAGTGACTTTTACAAAACTTCTCAAGGGGACTTTCTTGCACGTGAAGGCGTGCGACGGAACGCACGCCGAGTGGTGCGCCCGAATTGTCCCCACAATGAGGATAAAGCGCGCCACATAGAACAGCGCGACCCTTGCGGTCACGCCGGCGACAGCCGCCGCCTAAATGAGTGTACAGGGTAGCGAATAGGCGCAAATGAAAAACACGCGGGCTATTTGTCCGCGTGTTTTTCTACGTGCTTGCTGCCGATGGTGAAGACGGCTTTCAGCACTTCCAATAGGGCGGTAAAGAGCCCCTGTTTCTGTTCTTTGTTCATGGCTTTATTTATGTACAATTTAGATATGTACAATGTACTATTTATGTACTATTGTGGGGACATTCTTTTAGGTGGCGTCCTTTTTACCATCATCTTCTTTGGGTGGCTTGTACCGATAGCGGTAATCAATGCCCATAATAGCCCCTACAAAGGTAAGCGTCTCGCCGTATGCAACGAGAACGGATGTGTGTATTTCTCCTTCGGGGTCTATATAGAGACAAAGGACGATGACCACAATCCCTGCGGTACACATCATAACGGCTAATATGAATTGTACGTGTTCTTTCATAAGAAGCGGAGAGAGGATTCGAACCTCCGACTTCAAGGACATGAACCTTGCGAGCTAGCCAACTGCTCTACTCCGCTAAATTGGGGGATATGACCCTCCCCCGTGGGTTTGTGCCTTATTCGGCAGCCTCGTACTCGGCTTTGCAGACAGCCCACAAATAGGCGTTCATGGTCTTGATAGCCGTTTGCGCTTTGAAGCCGGCTTGGTCTTGCTGACGCTTGGTCGGGTCGTTCTTGTGCGTCTCAACCAGTGCGCGGACAGCGGCGAACTTATCGCGGTTAGCCTGTTCATTTTCAGTAACAGGTTTGGTACGTACGCCATAGTGAACGGTGAAGGGGTCGTTTTTGCCCTTAGCGTTCTTGGATGCGCGTTGAGCAGCACCAAAGCCTTTAGCGAGTTTACCGTGCAATTCCTCGATAGGATAAGCCCATTTTACTCTTGCCATAGTAGTAATCGGTTGTAGAGACCGAAACTTTTTAGCGGTTAATACTCTGTCCTTGGCGAAACGTTTTCCTGCGCTCAGGAAAACGTTGCCTTGGAACCATTACACATTCTTTATACTGCCGTGTAAGTTTGGCAGATTAGCGCCTTACTCAGCTGCTTCCTTGAGTGCTGCATACTCTTTCTTGACGATGAAGTTGTACAGCGTGCCGGGGAACTTAGGATTAGCATCATAGGATGCCTTGTAAGTCTGCAACTTGGCGTAATTGGCGGTGTCGCTCTCGGTAGCGTTCAGGATAGCCTTTGCATTAGCGCAGGCGGTTCCAAACATGGTGCGGTTGGCTGCCACATCGGGGTCAACGGGACCCTTGTAAGGGTTGCACAACTTACCAGTATAGACGCGACCGGTGCGTTTGTTGGTACGGAAATACGTATCAGAGTGTTCGCACACACCTCCGGACATGGACTCAATAAGAGCCATCGGTTTGATTTTAGCCATAGTGTTTTCATGGATTAGTGGTTGCTATTATATACGCGGGGTCATTCTTTATCGTGGCGACCGCCTTTGCCACGTCGTCGCAATGGGCTTGCTGCAAAGAATTTGCCGTGCAAATTAAGGCAGCCGCCATTGCTCCTCTTCGACCCGAAACAAGTTTCTCGTCGAGTGTGCCCCTATTGGGGCTTTATCCCAAGCCAAGCCATTTCGTTGCGCGCCCACTCAATGGCGGCTTGTGTTTTTTTATGAATACCGCGCTTGTCGGGATGGTCTTTTTCGTATTGCCGTAATAGCCCGATTATGTCATACTTGCGGTAGAAGTGAATGTCATGTAGGGGCGCAAATTTTCCATCTGGGTGCAGACGGTCGGTGTAAATCATTTGTATCTGTGCGCGACAGGTTTACGCTCTTTCTGATAAACGACCTTTGGCTTAAAGTCCTCAAAAGCCGTGTCGAGTGCGCCCCAATAGTTGCGTATATCCGTACCTGATTCGATGAGCGACATAGCGCGGACGATTTCTTTAAGTCGCGGGTCGGCATTAGAGAATACCTCGTTTCCTCCCATGTTAACCATCTTACACACGTCTGCAATATATTTTGCGGTGTTGTTATGGTCAGCAGGAGGAGCCCAGCGAGTGATAATTTTAGTAATCGTGTTGCATCCATATTTGATAATATACGTTTGTATGAGCAGTAGTGCCGCTCTAAATCCGTGACGCATGGTCTCGAACTCTTCAAAGGACGGGTCTTTCTTGTTGGCTTTGGGCACTTTGCCGAGCCAGTTGTTACAGGCGTAACGAATGTTTAGTGGGTTGTTGTTTCTAATTCCTCGTGTCATGGTAGTAATTTTTTTGGTGTGCTCTAAGCACTTTTTTGATTTCCGAGTGCAAAGTTACTGCTCAAATCAAAGATGACCAATTCTTTTTGCAAAAAAAATGCAGAAAAAGCGTAAAAAGTGCTTAGAGCATACCAAAAAAATGCGAATTTGCTTGGAAATGTCCCAAAAAAGCAGTAACTTTGCAGCCAGTTTAGAACTGGAGCAAAATGCTATTCAGATAACAGATGCAAGTACACGAACTCATACGCAAGATGATAGCGGATGAAACATGGCTTCCGCTGTGCGCTATATCGGATGATGCAAGCAATAAGAACATCCAGTATAGCATCTATGAGTTGGTGTGCGAAAAAGAGCCGTCCCGTAGTTATGGTTACCGCGTTCGCATTAGCGACTTTATCGCTGCGAATGGCTTAAAAATTAGGGGGGGGTAAAATTCGCATCACAGATTCTGACCAAATCAAGCGTGCTATTTCTGCTATGGAGCGCACTATTTTTATGTAGTTGCAAGCCTGTATATGTGTGTACAGGTGCGAGTTCGGTGTGCTACCATAAAACGGCAGAGTGTGTAGGGTTGGAACATTGCAGGGGTGAAATAAAGGCGGTGAGCGGTACCGAAGCGTGGTATGTGATGCACCGCCGGAGATGCAGGATTTGCAAACCATACTGATTAAGACTTTGGGGTTTGCGTAGTATGCGGCACGGGGAGCCGCGTAATATACTAATTTTTTAACGAACAATTGGATTTTTAAGAAGCCCAATTGTTTGTTTTTTTTTGTGTACTTTTGCAGCGTCTTTCGTAAGTGCTTAGAGCACACCAAAAAAATAAGAGACGTTGAAAGTATGAAATTAGATTATCATTTTCCCATTGAATTTATTAGAGATGCCATTCACGCATCTCGCACTCATGAAGTTCGTTCGGCAAAGACGAGCAAGGGTTTTGCGTATTACTTTGACAAGGCAGGCAACGCGTATATATGGTGCGTAATGGGTGCCAATAAAGGTATGTTAGTGTTGAAAAAACCGTATGGTAAACACAGCCCCCGTTTTATTGCTACCAATCGGGGTAAGCAGTGGTATTTAAAATTATGTAGTACGGCAGGTGCATGTTATGGCAAATATGACAGAGGAATTCTTTTTGTTCATCGTGGCGTAGCGATGGCTTTTCCTGAAATATGCGGAGAGCCTGACCTGTTCCGCAACCAAATAGACCACATCAACGGCGACAAGCACGATAATAGGGCGTGCAATTTGCGATGGGTGACTCCGTCGGAGAACATGAAAGCAGCAGTAGCCGCGCGTCGCGCTGCTGCATGTACAATTTAGATATGTAGAATTTGTGTACAATTTAGATATGTACAATGTACAATTTATTTAACCAATTAACAATTATGGAAACAACTATTAAATTGGAAGAGGGTGGCATTCAAGGAATGAAACACCTGCAAGAGAGCATCTACGGGATGTTCTTAATTAACGAAGACGCTTCTGCCCAACAAGGGCTGGCGTATTATGCCCAAATCAAGACTCTGCAACGAGCCGTAGAAGCAGCCATCAAAGAAATGGATAAAACACTTATTCCGTTCTTTGTTGGGCAAGGTAATGTGAGTGAACAGACTAAAGTCGGCAATCATCTGTTCCTTG
>JAGHSG010000005.1 GCA_018066005.1 Bacteroidales bacterium
GAGCGATGGGCAATTTACGTCTGCCAGACGGTATTTATTTTGCAGTTTTCGTCTGCAAAGGTACGGATTTTTTTTGATATATGCAAATTTATTTGCAAAATTTATCGCGAGGCGAAGAAAAATTTTGAACATCCTACGAAGTGCTACCAATACAAAAAGCACGTAGGCTGGTGCTTACGTACTTTGATTATTTTCTCTCATGAGAGATGGACTATTTACATCTCCCAGTGCTCGAGGGTTTGGGTGAGGGCGTCAAAGTTCTTAGCCTTAGCAGTAGCGTGAATATCATCAATCTGCTTGTTAACTGCCTCGTTATATGTCTCCGCTTCTACATCACGGATAACACCCAAGGCAATAGGCAGTTCGGGAACTTCTTCGGCGTTCTTCACGTCCGTGAACTTCTCTTGTCCCATGAGCGCGAGCATACGGTGTAAGGTAGGATCTTCCATCTTAGCGTCGTGTACAAGTACGCGAGGATCATCAGCCGGAACAACGATGAGTTGTGGGATAACGCCCTTCGAATAATCCAATGCCAAACCTTTATCTTTGTTAGCACCGAAGATCATCTTCTCACCGTGTTTGAGCACGATACTACGCTCGGCACGCGTCTCACGGTCAGCAATCCAACTATGAGTACCGTTATTGAAGATAACGCAGTTGACGAGGCACTCGATGACGCTGGCACCTTTGTGTTTGTTAGCTTCTACCATGCAGTTGACGGTAGTAGGCATATCCACATCCAACGTACGAGCAAAGAACGTACCGCGTGCGCCAAGCACTAACTCAGCGGGAATAAACGGGCGTTCTACCGTACCAAACGGAGAGGACTTGGAGATAAATCCTTTCGGTGAAGTCGGGGAATATTGTCCCTTCGTCAAACCATAGATACGGTTGTTGAATAAGCAGATATTGAGGTCCACGTTACGACGAATCTCGTGAATAAAATGGTTACCACCGATAGCCAAGCAGTCGCCATCACCGGTCATCTGCCAAACATTGAGTTCGGGATGAGAGGTCTTGACACCCGTAGCGATAGCACCACCACGACCGTGGATAGTGTTGAAACCGTATGTATTCAAGTAGTGAGGCATACGGGATGAACAACCGATACCGGAAATAACGACGGTGTTATAAGTAGGCACACCTACTTCTGCCATTGCTTTTTGTAAAGCCATACAAATGGCGTGGTCTCCGCAACCCGGGCAGAAACGTACATATTGATCACTTTTGAATTGACTTGCTTCCATGATTATAAGGCTTTTACAGATTTAACAATATCTTCTACTTGGAAAGGTTGACCCTTCATGCTGTTGACTTGCAGCAGGTTAACACCACTCACTTTCGAGCGCAACAAGGAGGCGAACTGACCATTATTCAACTCGCAAACGATAACGCGCTTGTAAGACTTGAGCACTTCTGCCGTGTTCTTGGGTAGCGGGTTGATGTAGTTGAAGTGAGCCATTGCGCAGCCCAGTTCATCAGCCGCAGCGTGGATGTGACCTTCGGTCGAACCCCAACCTACAAGTAAGGTATCGCTCTTGACGTTACCTATCACCTTGAGTTCAGGAATCTTATTGGCTACTTGGTTCACCTTCGCTTGACGTGCCAAAGTCATCTTCTCGTGGTTCTCGGGATTGGTAGAGATACTACCCTTCACGCTGTCGCGCTCCAGACCGATGTTACGGTGCTCATAACCTTCCATACCGGGTGTTGCCCAGTAACGGATGTTATTCTCATCACGCAGAGAAACACTATATTTGCCCTTCAGTTCTTCGGGAACACTTTGCGGTTTGATCTCGGGCAGTTCAGCCATCTTAGGAATACGCCAAAGAGCCGTACCGTTAGCCAGATACGTATCCGTCAACAGAACGACAGGAGTCATATTCTCCAACGCAATCTTCGCTGCTTCGTAAGCAAATTGGAAGCAGTTAGCCGATGTGGAAGCTGCCAGTACAACAGCAGGACACTCACCATTACGACCATAAACGGCTTGCAGTAAGTCGGTTTGTTCGGTCTTGGTGGGCAGACCCGTCGAAGGACCACCACGTTGTACATCAACTACAACCAAAGGAAGTTCAGCCATCACAGCCAGACCT
>JAGHSG010000161.1 GCA_018066005.1 Bacteroidales bacterium
ATGGCAGCCGAACCGTTAGAAGCCATTGCGTTGGTGCTCAGGAAGAAGGTATTGCCATAACCGCCGGAAGCGATTACAACGGCGTGACCGAAGAAGCGCTCAATGCGACCGGTAACGAGGTTACGGGCAATAATACCACGTGCACGCTCTTCACCGTTAGCGTCCTTAATCATGACAATGTCCAACATCTCATGACGGTTGTACATCTTAACCTTGCCCTTACCAATCTGACGGCTCAAAGCACTGTAAGCACCGAGCAACAGTTGTTGGCCGGTCTGACCCTTGGCATAGAAAGTACGACTAACCTGTGCGCCACCGAATGAACGGTTATCCAACAATCCGCCGTATTCACGGGCAAAAGGAACACCTTGTGCTACACATTGGTCGATAATATTATTACTTACTTCTGCCAAACGATAGACGTTAGCCTCACGAGCACGGTAGTCACCGCCCTTGATGGTATCGTAGTAAAGACGATAAATACTGTCGCCATCGTTCTGGTAGTTCTTAGCAGCATTGATACCACCCTGTGCAGCAATAGAGTGCGCACGACGGGGGCTATCCTGAATGCAGAAATTGAGTACATTAAAGCCCAGTTCAGCCAGCGTAGCAGCAGCCGAAGCACCGGCAAGACCCGTACCTACAACGATAACGTCCAAGCGACGTTTGTTGGCAGGGTTGACCAGTTTCTGATGGTCTTTGTAATTGGTCCATTTCTTCTCCAACGGACCTGCAGGTATCTTCGCCATTTCAGGCGTGATAACCTTATTGGTGATAACTTTCGTATCTTGTTCTTTTTTTGTTGCCATAACTTTCAATTGTTTAATCGGTTAACCGGTTAATCGGTTAATCGGAAATTAGTTAATCATCATACCAATGTTAACGCCTAAGAAATAAACAACTACAACCATAAACAAACCTACGGCGAGGGTGGCGAAGATAACGCCAATCACTTTGATTCGTTTAAGCCAGATAAGGTTGCTCCAACCTAATGTTTGGAGAGCACTCCATACACCATGACTGAGGTGGAACCACAAAGCTACCAACCAAATCATGTACAACAGGCAGTAGATAATACCGCACCAGCCACAGGTGAACAGTCCCCTGACAATAGCGCTGCCACCCTGCGGGTCAAACATGGAAGTCTCGATACCGGTCAACTCGGCAAACTGCATCTTCCACCAGAAATTGTACAAGTGCAACACGATGAAGCCAATGACGATAATACCCAGCACGAGCATGTTTTTAGATGCCCACTGAACACCTTCCTGACGAGCCTCAATAGCATAGCGGTCGTTGCCACGTGCAGCGCGGTTCTGAATGGTGAGGTAAACGGCATAGCAGAAATGCACCACTACACCCAATGCCAAAACAAGTGTACCGATGATGGCGTACCAATTAGCACCCAACATGGCACAGATCCAATTGTAGCCCTGTGTGCCAAATATGTCATCAATGACAAGGCACAGGTTCATCGAACCATGAAAGAGCAGGAAAAGGACCAAGAACAGGCCCGTAATACTCATAATGAATTTACGGCCAATTGAAGAATCTTTTAACCACATAATTAAATTGATGATTGATAAATGATGAATTGATTATTAAATATAGATTATTGTTTTCACTGAAATAGCGTGCAAAGTTACAAAAAAATTTGCATATTTCCAAAAAAAAAGTGTATCTTTGCACGTTTTTTATGAGAAAACACGTCGCATATATTATTTTAGGAGTGTGTTTAGGGGTGTTTATACCCTCTTTATCGCATGCGCAAACCCAAGCGGGCGGCAGTAGTGTCTATTCGTTTTTGAGTCTGCCCTACTCGTCCCGTCTGTGTGCTTTGGGCGGTGACAACGTGGCTATCCGTGACGGGGAGATAAGCATGGCTATGCAGAACCCCGCCCTGCTGTGCGGCAGTACGGACAAGATATTGGAACTCAACTACGCCAACTACACCAAGACAACCAATTTAGGCAGTGCCTTATTCGGGTGGAACTTCGGCAGAAGTAAGTTTGAGAAGCATGCAGACGAACCCGACAAACCCAACTATTTTGCAGTCGGTTTTCACTATTTGGACTACGGAAGTATGAAATATGCCGACGAGAAAGGACAACTGACCGGTGGCACGTTTACCGCCAAAGACATTCTTATAGATATTATGTACGCGCGTCAGTTGGGGCCGATGTTCACCGTAGGTGTGTCACTCAAACCGATTATGTCTTTTTACGAGAGTTACTCGGCCTTTGCCCTGGCTGCCGATGTAGGCGGGCACTTCCAAACCAAAGACTCGACTTTCCAAATGGGTCTGACATTGCGCAATATAGGTTGGCAACTGAAAGGTTTTTACACGTTGGAAGGCGGACAGATGCGGGAGAAACTGCCACTCAACCTCGAATTGGGTTTGGCTTACCGCTTCAAGCACGCTCCCATACGAATCAGTATGACTATCCACAACATGCAGCGGTGGAATCTCAACTACGAACTGACTAACCAACCGGCAGACGATAACAATCAAAAAATACAGTGGTACGACATGATGTTCCGCCACACTATTTTTGCATTGGATATCGTTCCCAAAAGTGAGAAATTCTATCTGACCCTCAGTTACAACCACCGTCGCCGTGCCGAGATGAATCTGAAAGACCAACGGTCGTTGGCAGGTTTTGCCATAGGTGCCGGAGTACGCATCAAAATGGTGCGTTTGGGTTTTGCGGTCAGTCAATATACCAAAGGAAACCTGACTTATCAGGCTTCGCTCAGTTTAGATATCAATTCCATGCTCAAATGAAAAAAATAATTGTTGCCGTTGACGGTCCTTCATCCAGTGGCAAATCGACCATAGCCAAAGCCATTGCCAAAGCAGTCGGATATAATTATATCGACACCGGCGCCATGTATCGTGCCGTGGCTCTTTACGCCCTTCGGAACGGTCTGGATTCCCAGGACCTTCTGCCCCATTTAGACCAGATAAACATTGCTTTTACGCGTGTTGAAGACGGGTCGCAACATACATTGCTGAACGGCGAAGATGTAGAAAAGCAGATTCGCACGTTGGAAGTAGGTAATATGGCTTCGCAAGTATCGCCGATTAAGGAAGTGCGGGCTTTCCTCGTGGCTCAACAGCAAGCCATGGGAAAAGAAAAAGGCATTGTGATGGACGGTCGCGACATAGGTACGGTTGTTTTTCCGCAAGCCGAACTTAAGCTGTTCATCACCGCTTCGCCCGAAGTGCGTGCCATGCGTCGCTATAAAGAGTTGATCGGCAAAGGCGAGAAGCCCGTTTTTGAAGACGTGGTAGCCGACATCAACGACCGCGACTATCGCGACACGCACCGTGCCGAATCGCCTCTGCGTCAAGCCGAAGATGCCATTTTGTATGACAATTCAGGCATGGAGTTGGAAGACCAAATGAAAGATTATCTCCGTTTCTTTAATGATCGTCTCCATTGACACCGGTTCGGGGTTTTGCTTTGGCGTAACCAGTGCCATTCAAAAAGCCGAAGAGGAACTGAAAAAAGGTCCCTTATGTTGTCTTGGCGATATTGTGCATAACGGCCAGGAAGTTGAACGATTGGAGAAAGCAGGATTGCAGACGATTAATTATGCCGACCTAAATAAGATGCAGGGCGGACGGGTCTTGTTACGCGCTCACGGCGAGCCACCATCCACGTATGCGAGTGCACGCGCGAATAAAATAGAGGTCATAGACGCCACCTGTCCCGTCGTCAAGAAACTGCAAGAACGTATCCGCTCTACCTACGAGCAACATCCGGATGCACAGATTGTTATCTTTGGCAAAGTTGGTCATGCCGAAGTCATCGGACTGCAAGGGCAGACCGACAACAAAGCCGTCGTGATTGAAGGCATACAGGACTTGGACAAGATTGATTTCAGTCGCAACATATTCTTCTTTTCCCAAACGACCAAGTCCGTGGACGAATTTAATCAGATCGTGGAAACTATCAAGCACCGGCTTACCGATTCGCCGACTCACCGACTTACCGATTCACCGATTTTTGAGTACCACGACACCATCTGCCGCAATGTGGCTAACCGTGTAGCACAGATACGGGAGTTCGCCAAGCAACAAGACATTGTTGTTTTTGTCGGCGGCAAGAAATCCAGTAACGCCAAAGTGCTGTTTGAACATTGCAAGCAAGCCAATAGCGGCACAATTTTTGTATCTTCTCCGGAAGAGATAGAGCCGAGTCTGTTACGGGTTCATAACGGGTTCATAACGGGTTCTCAACGGACTCAAGACCTACGCATTGGCATCTGTGGTGCAACCAGCACCCCCCTGTGGCTGATGGAACAGGTGCGTGACCGCCTACTCGATTTACCGATTAACCAATTAACCCACAAATATGGAATACAAGATTAAGACAGTAGGAGTCCTCACTTCAGGAGGTGACGCTCCAGGAATGAATGCCGCCGTTCGTGCCGTAACGCGTGCAGCCATTGTAAACGGCATGCGTGTCAAAGCCATCTTCCGCGGCTATAAAGGTCTCATAGATGGCGAAGTACAGGAATTTACCACCCAAGATGTAAGTGGTATCATCCAACGTGGCGGAACAATTCTCAAATCCGCCCGCTGCGAAGAGTTCAAGACTCCCGAAGGACGTAAGAAAGCATACGAGACACTTGTCAGAGAAGAAATAGATGCCTTGATTGTGATTGGTGGTGACGGTACGTTTACCGGTGCCCGAAACTTGGCACAAGAATATAATGTCACTGTCATTGGTGTACCCGCTACGATTGATAACGACCTGTGGGGAACAGACTCTACCATCGGTTATGACACCGCGCTCAACACCATCATGGATTGTGTAGATAAACTGCGTGACACGGGAACGAGTCATGAACGTGTTTTTGTGGTTGAAGTGATGGGTCGTGACGCCGGTTTCTTGACGCTGAATGCTGCCATTGCATCCGGAGCCGAAGCTGCTATCATTCCAGAAAAAGCCACCATTGCAGAGCAAATCGACGAAGCATTGGGTCAAGGTCGCCGCAAGCACAAGAACTCCGCCATCGTACTGGTACAAGAGCATGCTATAGAAGGCGGTGCCAACAAAGTGGCAGAGATGATTGAACAGGCCCACCCTGATTATGGAACACGCGTCACTATTTTAGGTCACCTGCAACGCGGCGGAATACCTACGGCAGCCGACCGCATCCTGGCTTCGCGTTTAGGTTGTCATGCTATCCTGTCCCTGTTGGATGAGCAACGCAGCATCATGATTGGTATGCAAAACGGCAATATAGCCTACGTTCCGTTGGCACAAGCCATCAAACAGAAAAAAGACATCGGCACCGACCGCTGGAATGCCCTACATATGCTGAGTATATAAAACCAATACCTAATATACAACAAAAAAAAATGCCTGACCGCAAGTCAGGCATTTTTAGTACTATGTCTTTTAAAACAAGTAACCCATTTTGACGTAGAAGTTGGAATACTTGGCGTTATCCTGTTCCATGTAGTAATGCTCATTAACAGGCATGGCCCAATCGGCAGAGAGGACAAAGTTCTCGTTCATACCAATCTTCAAACCTACACCTACCGTCATGTGCGGACGATACACATCGTTTTTGTCCGTAGAGAAAAAGTCCTCGTACTTATAAGGGAATTTTTCATACGATTTTGTATCATGTCTATAAATCTCATGGAAAGCCCACGGTTTATTATCCGCCACACCGTTATCAATCGCTGCACGGACAGCATCTTCATTAATGGCCGTCGGTTGCGTAACTACGGCTATATCAAAGAACGGATTGAGTCCGACAAAGAAATGCTGGTGCCCGATGTCAAAGTTAACAATACGGAAACGGAATTCCAAATTGGCAAAAGCAAAGCCCTTGGCGGTCAGACGGTTAGCCATCATACCACGGATAGAATTACCTCCACCTAATCCTTCGTAATAGACACGCTGGATAAAGAGTGTGTTAAGGTAATTATCCATATAGAAAGGCGACTTGCCTGCAATCAGGTTCTGTGTACCGAGGCGATATGCGAAGACTATATTGCTGAAACAACGTGCCTGACGTTGCAGAACAGATACATAATGACGGAAAGTAAAGTTGAACTGCAAGTGGTTATAACCGGCAGAAGCCTGCTGTCCGTAACCGGCATTGAAAGCAGCCGAATACGTGAAGAAAGCATCTGCATAGATACCGCGGTTAGGTCCCTGACGCTTGTCGCGCGTATCATAGGATATACCTGCACGAAAATAAGGATGCCAACCGCCTTTCTGCTCAGCCTTGTCAATCAGTCCCCACTCTTTATACAACTCATACAGCCCCGTGATGGAAGGGTCAAGAGGTTTTTGGTCATAACGAGGGGTTTGAGGGTCAAAATCTTTCTTCCCATTAATCATGTCAATGTCACAATCATTGATGATATAGCCCAAAACACCCAAACCGGCATTCCATTTGAGATCCTTGTAGATAGTTCCCTCTATGTCGGCAGCAAAACGGATAAAGTCACGTTTGTACTTGTAGAAAACACGTGACTGGTATTCTTCCGGCAAAGGCATCTTACTGACTTTCTTATTCCACCCTGACCAATTATTATTGAACTTGGACTGATAGCCGTTGAAGCCGTAGAAATCACACATAGCATCGGGCAGATAAGTAGCGTCCAACGTGAGACGATGCCGGGGGATAAGGTATTTACTATCGTAGTTGAGACGGAAAATACCGTGGTGCTTGGTGGTATAAGCCCCTTCAAAATAGATAGAATGTATATATTCGGGATACTGTTTGCCGTCTCCGTAATAATAGACGTTAGTCAGGATTCCGCCTTGAAAGCCATAGTCGGCATCGTAGGCAATAGACGGAAGGATACCAAAGTTCCAACCTGTCTTGATGG
>JAGHSG010000003.1 GCA_018066005.1 Bacteroidales bacterium
GTCTGGCTGTGTTGCCGCAGGAAGACCTGATGAACGCTATGATGGCAGGTACTGCCGTCCAATTTATGGGACTGGGGCAGTTCTCGATGAACGACTTGCAGAAGATGTTAGCCGGCAAGACCGTCAGTGTGGCTGCCGATATCAGCAAGTACACCGAAATAATCGAAGGCAACTCCAGCGTCAAGGATTTGGAGACGATGCTGCAACTGACTTACCTCGGTTTCACGGCTCCTCGTGCTGATGAAGATGCTTTTGCTACCCTCAAGAAGATTCTGCTTAATCAGGTGATGAACAAGAACACCAACCCCAAAGCCATCTTCAACGACTCTGTTTCGCTGATGGCGTCTAACCACAGTCCGCGCGCTATCCTGATGACCGAAGAGACAGTTAACCAACTGAATATGCAACAGACCCTGCGTATCTATAAGGAGCGCTTTGCCAACCCTGCCGACTTTATCTTCACCTTTGTGGGCAATATCAACCCCGACGATAAAGCCACGCAGAAAATGATTTGCACCTATTTGGGTGGCTTGAAGACTAACAAGAACCGCGAGACCTGCACCGATGACGGCATACGTGTTCCGACGGGTGTTGTCAAGAACTATTTTGCCCGCGAGATGCAGACCAAGACGGCTTCCAACCGTATCCAATACACCTCGTACAACATCCCTTACACGTTGGAGAACGCCCTGACGATGGAACTGATAGGTATGATTCTTGACCGCCGCTATATGGAGAGTATTCGTGAACGCGAAGGCGGTTCGTACGGTGTCGGCACGTATGCCCGCGTACAGGCGTTACCTGTCAACAAAGCCTTCCTGCTGATGCAATTCGATACCGACCCATTGAAGCAGGCACGGTTGATGGAGATTATCCACGAAGAAGTGAATACGATTATCAAGAACGGTCCTTTGGCAGAAGATTTGCAGAAAGACAAGGAGATCCTGCTCAAGAGCCACAAGGAAGATTTGGAGCAGAACGACTGGTGGGTTTCGGCTGTTGAGAACTACTACAAGGTGGGTACCAACTTGGTCAGCGACTACGAGAACGCCGTTAACGCCATCACGGCAGAGAAAGTGCAAGCCCTGCTGAGCCAACTGGTGCAATCCGGCAATATGTTCGAAGTCGTTATGACCCCGGAGGAGTGAACGCTGCGCTAATAGAACGGCGCGGGGCGCCTAGTAGAACGCAGCAGAGCTGCTAGTAGAACGGGCAAAGCCCTAATAGAACGGCGACAAGTCGCCTAAGAAAAAAAAACTGCTTGGCAAATGTCAAGCAGTTTTTTGTTTTGGCACGATTTTGGTACTATGTTTTGTGTATTAACTAAACCACTTAACTAACTTAAATCTTGAACAGTATGTTAACTACATTTCTCATTCTTACCTTGTTGACAATGGCCATTGATGCCGTTGGTTTTAAACGCTTTATTTGGTTTATATCCATTGGTTATGGATATAGTGTAGCCGGCATAGCCTTGGCTGTTGTCATTATTCATTTTCATAGTCTGACGTGGGCTACCGGATTGATGCTCTTGCTTTTGATTTTTTACGGTTGCCGTTTGGCTACGTATCTCCTTGTCCGTGAGTTACACAATAAGGCCTATACCAAGACGGTCAGTTTGGATGCCAAAAACAATACGGACTACAAGCCGATGGTTTTGGTTGCTATCTGGCTCAGTTGTGTATTGCTGTATCTATGCCAAACAGCCCCCGTTATTTTCCGTGTCCAGAACGCAGCGGACGGATTGACCGACAATATGATTACAGCGTGGGTAGGTGTTGTTATTGCTGCTTTGGGAATAGGTCTTGAAGCGTGGGCTGACCATCAGAAGAATGAGGCGAAGAAAATCAATCCGAACCGCTTTGTTGATACGGGTCTGTATCGTATTGTGCGTTGCCCTAATTATTTAGGCGAAATTCTTTTATGGACGGGAGTTTTCGTGAGTGGTATAGGTGCTTATCACGCTTGGTGGCAATGGTTGATGGCTTTATCGGGCTATATTGGCATTATTTATATTATGTTCAGCGGTGCGCGCCGTTTGGAGTTACGTCAAGACCATAACTACGGAAAGGACGAAGCCTATCTTCGTTATAAAAAGAGCACACCTATTTTATTGCCTTTTGTGCCTATTTATTCCGTCAAAGACCAGACGTGGCTGGTGGGATAAATGAGATTAAAACTTGGTAATGGGTACTACTTGTATCGTGTATCCATCTTGTTCGATTAACTTCTCTTCATTTAATGTAATTATCCATAGATTTTTACATTGCAGTTCGCTAGCGCACTCAATTAGCGAGTCTATCTCGCGCTTGGCTGTTTTAAATGATGACATATCGTAGCAAACTTGGATGAGTTGATCCACTTTTGCCCCCTTACGTGTGACAAAATCCACTTCTTTATCATTGCGCGAGCGATAATAGAATAAAGTTTTCTCTACATCATACCCACGATGAAGTAGTTCGATAA
>JAGHSG010000135.1 GCA_018066005.1 Bacteroidales bacterium
GCCAAGCAACCTTCCGACGAACTGCTGCAAAAGATTGAACAGTCGTTCGGCACGATGGAAGATATGCGTCAAGCCGTTAAAAAAGCCGCTACGTCGCTATTCGGCAGCGGTTGGGTATGGCTCGTGATGGACCAGGATAATAAACTGTACGTCAAGCAATTACTCAACGACGATAACCCGCTTCGACATGGTTGGAAACCTGTTCTGGTTATTGATGTTTGGGAACATGCTTATTACTTGGATTATCGCAACCGTCGAGCCGATTATGTGGACAATTTCTGGCTGGCAGTCAACTGGAAAGTCATCTCCAAGCGCATTTAACGAAACTCTAAACTTAAAAACATTACAACTATGAAAAAATCTACATTTGTTGCCCTTTGTGGCCTGTTGCTACCTATGGTAGCCTGTTCTTCCGGTCGTCAGGTTAATACGATGCCGGTGCCCTCGTTGGATGTACCTTCTTATTTGGGGGCGTGGTACGAGATAGCCCGAATAGACCATTACTTTGAAAAAGGTATGACCAATACGATGGCTTATTACGAAGCCAACACGGACGGTACCCTGCGTATTCTCAACTCCGGTTGGAAAAACGACCGTTACAAAACGAGCGAAGGTAAGGCCAAGCTTACCGATACACCGGCTTTACTGCGTGTTTCTTTTTTCGGTCCGTTCTATTCCGATTATCGTGTGTTGTGGATCAGTGACCAATACCATTTGTCTTTGGTAGGCGGTGCGTCGGCTGACTATCTGTGGATACTATCGCGAACGCCGACTATCACCAATGAGGAGAAACAAGCGTTGCTAACCGAAGCCCGTCGCCGTGGGTATGACACCGAGCGACTCGTCTGGGTGGACCAAACGGAGAATATAAATAACTGGTAACGCTGTCAGTCCGCATCCGCGGAACTGCAATTAAAAAAAAGACCGTTTCGGCGGTCTTTTTTTGTATTTTTTCGGCGCTATAAACTATTTAAAGTTCAGCGATTTGTATGAAAAAAATAAAAAATCTTCGCAAAATTTGCGTAATTCAAAAAAAAAGTGTACCTTCGCAGTTAGAATAGATAAAAATATAAACTGCTATCAACAATTCGCCTTTGGCGAAACAACAATCTGCGAAGCAGAACAACAATGCGACTCTGTCGCACCATCAATTGCCGAAGGCAAACAACCATCCATGTTAGAGGTTCTCTTACATTATATCTGGCAGAAAGGTCTCTTCCTATCTCGCCCCCAGTCCACTACCGATGGCCGTCGTGTTGTCGTTCTCTCTACGGGTCGCCATAACACCGATGCCGGACCTGATTTCACCGATGTCCGCCTGCTCATTGACGATGTCGAATGGGTGGGGCAGGTTGAGATTCATCTGGATAGCAGCGATTGGTACCGCCATCACCACGATACGGACCCGGCTTATGACCACCTCATCTTGCATGTCGTGCGCCGTGCCGACCGACCTGTGTTCACGTCGCAGGGGCAACCTGTTCCGCAACTCGAACTCCAATATGACGAGTCGGTGGACTATATCCAACGCCTCTTGCAGGACGCTCGTCTCATGGACTCGGCTTGGGCTACGCATCCGTGTGCGCAACGGCTGTCGGATGACCCATCGCTGCTGACGGCGGATTGGAAAAACACCCTTTTGCAGCGCCGTCTGACGTGCAAGCAGGCGTCTATCGAACGGCTTTTGGCGGTCTCGCATAACGATTGGAACACGGCTTTCTATATCTCGCTGGCGCACGCTTTTGGTTTTCATATCAATGGCGTTCCCATGGAGTTGCTGGCGCAGGCTACGCCTCTGGCTGTCTTGCATAAGCACCGCGATAACCTGACCCAACTGACGGCTCTGCTGCTCGGTCAGGCAGGACTGCTGGCGGTGGGAGATACACGTTATAACGAGTATCTTTTCCTACGCACCAAGTTCGGCCTGACGCCTATTGATGCAGCACTGTGGAAGCAGGGGCGTATGCGCCCGCAGACGCGTCCTTCGGTGCGTATTGAGCAGTTGGCGCGACTGATTCATAAACATGAGTTTCTCCTTAGTTGTAGCCTCGATGCGACTTCTCCGGATGACCTGCGTGCACTCTTTGCCGTTACGGGTATGGGGGCGGGTAGTGTAGATAGCCTGCTCATCAATGTCGTGGCACCTTTCCTTTTTGCCCGCCACCAACCCGACCGTGCGGTGGCTTTGCTGACGGCTTTGCCGGCGGAAGATAACCGCATCATCCGCCAATGGCGTTCGTTGGGGCAACCGGCCACGTCGGCTGCTGACACGCAAGCGCTTATCCATCTCTATGTCACTTGCTGCGAACACGGCCGCTGCCTCTCTTGCTCTGTCTGGTCCGACCGATAAAGAAAAACCCCGCCGGAGCGGGGTTGCTGAGTGAATGAGTGCGCGCGTTGCTTTTTATTCAATCGCGATCATCTTGGCGGAGCGTAGCCGCTGTTTCTCGTCCATTTTAGGTAGGGCGATGTGCAGAATGCCGTTCTCCATCTTGGCACTTATCCGCTCTGTATCTACATCGTCCGGCAGGGCAATGGTCTCCTCAAAGCGATTCAGTTGGAACTCACGTTGCAGCACTTTGCAATCTTCTTTGGATGTGCATGTGTGCTCGTCTTTTTCTTGCAAAGTCACGTACATGGTGCGGGAGTCTTTCAGATGGATCTGGAACTCTTCTTTGGTCCGCCCGGGTGCGGCAATGTCGATGTGGTAATGTTCTTTGTCCTCCATGATGTTGACTGCGGGTTCGTTAAAGGACGAGCGGAGGAGCGGCCATCCTTCGTTAAAGAACTCGTTGATCCAATTCGCTGCGCGATTGGAGTCGTTACGTTTAATGATTGGTAACATAAAATAAATAATTTAGATAGTTAAAGTTTTCTTGTCCGTCTCGGCGTCTCTTACTCCGCAGCTCGGACATCCATACCGGAGCAAAAACCGTGCCACAATAGGCGCCAAAGCGCAATTGATAGAACGGCGCGAGCGCCTAAATGAATGCCGCAAGCAAACAACAAGCGCTTCAGCGCATCAATTCATCATTTCATCATTAAAAAATCTCAAAAAGTTTTGCTTGTTTGAGATTTTTTTTGTACCTTTGCAGCCGCAAATGGAAAATACCACTCCAAATAAGGATTATTGGAATATCGAGATTACGCCTCATGACCGTCTGCTGACCGTGGATTGGAAGGAGATGTGGCGCTATCGCGATATGTATTGGTTGTTCGTGATGCGTGCTTTCCGCACGGCGTATAAGCAGACTATTCTTGGTCCGTTGTGGTTCCTGATTACGCCGGTGCTGTCGGTCATTGTCTATGTGGCGGTTTTTGGTGGCATTGCTAATATACCTACGGACGGTGTTCCCCCTGCTTTGTTCTATTTGCTGGGTATCTCGGTATGGGGTTATTTCGCTGCTTCGCTGACGGCCACGGGTAATTCGTTTGTCAGCAATGCGGATATTTTTGGTAAGGTCTATTTCCCGCGAATCATCATGCCGTTGGTGGCCGTGACGGTCAATGTGCTGTCTTTCCTCATCCAGTTGGCTATTTTCTTTGCTTTTTATATATACTATAAGAT
>JAGHSG010000101.1 GCA_018066005.1 Bacteroidales bacterium
GGAGCCGAGTGAGAAAGACTCCAGTTGGCGCGTCTATGGACGCGGTGTGCTGCACCTGAGCGTCCTGATTGAGACGATGCGTCGCGAAGGGTATGAATTGCAGGTAGGTCAGCCGCAAGTTATTATCAAAGAGATAGACGGTGTCAAATGCGAGCCTATTGAGCAACTGACCGTCAACACCCCCGAGGAGTGTTCGGGTAAGATTATCGAATACGTTACCGTCCGCAAGGGTGAGATGACCAAGATGGAAATGGTCAACGACCGTGTCCAATTGGAGTTTACCATCCCCAGCCGTGGTATAATAGGTATGCGTACGTTCGTTATGAACGTCAGCGCCGGTGAGGCTATCATAGCACACCGTTTCTTGGATTTCGAGCCCTACAAAGGCGACATCGAGAAGCGTGTCAACGGTTCGTTGATTGCTATGGAGACAGGTACCGCTTCGGCGTATGCTTTGGATAAGTTGCAGGACCGCGGACGTTTCTTCATCGACCCGCAAGAAGAGGTTTATGCCGGACAGGTAGTCGGTGAGAATGCCAAGGAAGGGGATATTGTTATCAATGTCATCAAGGCCAAGAACCTGACCAATATGCGTAGTAAGTCGGCTGACGACAAGGCCATCTTGGCACCTGCCGTCAAGTTCAGTCTGGAGGAAGCGCTGGAATATATCAAGGAAGACGAATATGTAGAGGTAACGCCCAAGAACATGCGTCTGCGCAAGATTATCTTGGACGAACTGGAACGCAAACGTGCCAACAGATAAGATAACTACTATTAATAAAAAAACACGGCCAAAAATGGTCGTGTTTTTTTTATTGCGGCTGTTATTTGCCGTTCTGCATATATTTACGCGTATAGACGATAAATTCCGCCAAGAACGCGAGAGTAATCAGACCGGCTATGCCGTAGGCTAACGGACGTGACTCAGGCGGGAAATGCATACCCTCCGGTGCTATCAGGATATACGACGCACTGACCATCGTCATAAACAAAGCCGGTATCATGGCTATCAAATAACCATACTGACGCAAGTTAGGACGGTCCTCATGATGGAAAAGACGGTAAATAAGCAGGTGATACTTCTTCGTGCAACTCTGCTTGAACAGGAACACCGCCCCTGCCCACAACGTGAAGACAGCCAAAGTCTGATTCGTCCAGGCGAAATAACGCCATACGACATTGAAATCGACAAAGAGCATACCGAACACGCATACAAACAGCGGTATGGCTATCCACAGGCGGTGACGGATAGGTTTCTGGTCCAAGTGCAGGAAGTCCGCTACGATAAGTCGTGCCGACCGAAGAGCCGTATCGCCCGACGTGATGGGCGCGGCAATAACACCTATGATAGCAAGCAATCCACCTACCGTTCCTAACCACGAACGACTGATAACATCCACTACCAAAGCGGCTATGTTCTGCCCCTTATGTGCGGCTGCAAACGCCTGCAAACCGTCTATGCCGTACAGCCCTTTCTCGGGGTCGGCAAAGAACGTGCCGGCGGCGGCTGCCCAGATAAGTGCCAAGATACCTTCGGCCACCATGGCACCATAGAAAATAATACGTCCCTGACGCTCATTCGTCACACAACGTGCCATGATAGGCGACTGCGTGCCGTGGAAACCCGAGATAGCACCACAGGCGATGCTGACAAACATCATCGGGAAAAGAGGCAGACCGTTGTGTTGGCGGTTATACAGTCCGTCGGTCAGTTCGGGCATCTCGCTGCCGTGCCAACCTAACATGACAACCATGATACCCAAGCCCATAAAGAGCAACACACCACCGAAGATAGGATAGAAACGACCTATCAACTTATCCACCGGCAGCACGGTAGCACACACGTAATACGCAAAGATAATGCACACCCACACAATAGGCAGGGTCAAATCATAACGGGGGAATGTTCCCAATTGGTAATCGTCATCTTCCAAGAGCGTGGCCAAGTCGTGGAACGGTTGCCACGTGTCCAACGGACACAGACCTTGCAGCAACGTGGCAGGGCCGGACAGGAAAGTGGTGGTCAACAAAATAAGTAACACGAGCGAGAGAACACGCATAAAGACCTTGATACCGGATCCCAACTCGTCACCTATTATATCCGGCAGCGACGCCCCACCCTTACGGATAGACATCATACCGCTCAGGTAGTCATGCACACCGCCGGCAAAAATCGTTCCGAACACAATCCACAGGAAGGCTGCCGGACCGAAGAAAATACCCATGATGGCACCAAAGATAGGTCCCAATCCGGCTATATTCAGGAACTGCACCAGGAAGATACGCCACGGACTCATCGGCACATAATCCACACCGTCCGTCTTGGTCAACGCAGGCGTTTTGGCATTAGGTTGTACACCAAAGACTCTCTCCACAAAAACTCCATATAGGAGGTAACCGACTATCAGGGCTACGAGGGCAATAAGGAAGGTAAACATAGCATTTTTTACGTTAGAGGGTACAAAATTACTAAATTATTTGCATATATGCAAAAAAAAGTGTACCTTTGCATGCTTATTTCGCGATTAAACTAAAAAATTATACAATAATGAAAATCGAATTATCAGAAATCAAAGACCTGACCGGTGTGCTGACGATGACCGTTGAGCCCCAAGATTATCAGGAGCAAGTGCAAAAAGAGTTGAAACAATTCCGTCAAAAAGCCAATATCCCCGGCTTTCGTCCCGGTATGGTACCCCTCGGACTGGTTAAGAAAATGTACGGTAAAGGTGTGATGGCAGAGGTTATCAACAAGACCATCGGCGAGAAAATAGCCGAGTACATCGAGAAAGAGAAACTGAACGTATTAGGTGACCCCATGCCCAACGACGAGTTGACACCCGCTATTGATTTTGACAATAACGACACCTTCACCTTTGCTTTTGATATCGCCGTCGCTCCCGAGTTCGACGCTAACCTGAGCGCCAAGAACAAAGTGACCAACTACGTCATCACCGTTACCGACGAGATGGTGGACAAACAGGTCAATAGTTACGCAGAGCGCTTTGGCGAATACGTAGATGCCGAAGAAGTGAAAGAGAACGACGTTCTCAAAGGTCTGATGAAAGAGGTCGGTAACGACGAGAACCCCATCCAAAAAGAGAACGCTATCCTCAACCCCGCTTATATGAAGAGCAAGACCATCCAAAAGAAATTTATGGGTGCCAAGAAAGGCGACGTTATCACGTTCAACCCCATGAAGGCTTTTGATAGCGAGATAGAGGTATCATCCATGCTGGATATCAAGAAAGAGGAAGCCAAAGAACTGAAATCGGACTTCACCTTCGAGATTCAGACCATCACCCGTCACGAGGCTGCCAAGATAGACAAAGAACTGTTCGCCAAAGTATATTCCACAGACGCTCCCAAAGATAAGAAAGAGTTCTGCGCCAAGGTCAAAGCCGAGATAGAAGAGAACATGGCCGAAGATAGCAAATACAAATTCGGACTGGACATGAAAGACGCCATCATGAAGAAGATGGAGAAAGTGCAAATGCCCGAAGTTTTCCTTAAACGCTGGGTAAAAGCAACCAACGACAAACTGACCGATGAGCAGTTGGAGAAAGACTTCCCCGCTATGATTGAGGAACTCAAATGGCACCTGGCCAAGGACCAACTGATGAAGAAATACGACATCAAAGTGGAGAAAGAAGACGTAGAAGCTTACGCCAAAGAAGTTGCCAAGATGCAATTCATGCAATACGGTCTGATGCATATCGACGACCAATACCTGACCAACTACGCCCAAGAGATGCTCAAGAAAGACGACCAACTGCGCGGTATCGTTGAACGCGTAGCCGAGAACAAAGTCTATGAGGCACTCAAAGCCGTTGTCAAAGTGGAAGACAAAGCCATCAGTCACGAGGACTTTGGCAAACTCTTCAATTAATGATGAATTGAACCGCCGCAAGCGGCTAAATGATGAACTGATTATGCAAAACGATTTCTTAAAATATGCAGTCGGCAAGGGTCTCAACTCCATGCACGTGGAGAAAGTGATGCAAGACAGTTACGACAGTTATATATCGCCGTCCATCTTGGAGGAGCGCCAACTGAACGTAACGCAGATGGATGTTTTTTCCCGTCTGATGATGGACCGTATCATTTTCCTCGGCACCGAGGTGAATGACTACACCGCCAACGTTATCCAAGCCCAGTTGCTGTACTTAGACAGCGCCGATTCGGATAAAGACATACACGTTTATCTGAACACCCCGGGCGGGTCCGTATATGCCGGATTGGGTATCTACGACACGATGCAGTTTGTGCATAGCAAAGTAGGTACGATGTGTACCGGTATGGCAGCTAGTATGGGTGCCGTGCTGCTGGTAGCCGGCGAGAAAGGTATGCGTGCCGCCCTGCCCCACTCGCGCGTCATGATTCACCAACCGATGGGAGGTATTCAGGGACAGGCTTCGGATATAGAGATAACGGCAAAAGAGATACTCAAACTGAAAGATGAACTGTATCAGATCATCGCCGACCATAGCGGACAGAGCATCGACAAGATACGTCAGGATGCTGACCGCGATTATTGGATGAACGCACAAGAAGCACTCCAATACGGTATGATTGATAAGGTTTATACGAAAAAAGCATAGAATGGCGAGAAGAAAAGAAGAAGAGGTATGTAGTTTCTGCGGACGGGCTATGAAACAGATGTTTCAGGGCGAAGACGGTGCGCTCATCTGTGCCGAGTGTATAGAAGCCGGGCACAAGATGGTGCAGCAGATGATTGCCAACGATGCCAAGATGCAGAAAGTGGAAGGTTTGAGATTGGACAACCTGCCCAAGCCCGAGGAGATAAAAAACTTCCTTGACCAGTTCGTTATTGGTCAGGACGAAGCCAAACGCTACTTGAGCGTGGCGGTCTATAACCACTACAAACGTCTGCTGCAGGCACAAGCGACCGACGAGACGTTCAAAGAGGTGGAGATAGAGAAATCCAACATCATCATGGTGGGCTCGACCGGTACGGGTAAGACACTCATGGCACGAACCATAGCCAAGATGTTGTCCGTTCCTTTCACCATCGTAGATGCTACCGTGCTGACCGAAGCCGGTTATGTGGGCGAAGATGTGGAGAGTCTGCTGGTTCGTCTGTTGCAGGAAGCCAACTACGACGTGGAGAAAGCCGAGAAAGGTATCGTCTTCATTGACGAGATAGACAAGATAGCCCGCAAGAGCGATAACCCGTCTATCACGCGTGACGTGAGTGGCGAAGGTGTGCAACAGGGTCTGCTCAAACTATTAGAAGGCAGTGTGGTCAACGTCCCCCCACAAGGCGGACGTAAGCATCCCGAACAGGAGTTTATTCATGTCAATACGCAGAATATCCTATTCATCTGCGGTGGCGCTTTTGACGGCATAGAACGTAAGATAGCCCAACGGCTGAATACCCAAGTGGTAGGTTTTGACGCCCAGCAGAAGCAGAAAGTAGATAAGAATAACCTGCTGCAATACATCGCTCCGCAAGACTTGAAGTCCTTTGGTCTTATTCCCGAAATAATCGGTCGTCTGCCTATTCTGACGTACCTCAAGCCGTTAGACCGCGTGGCTCTGCGTCGCATCCTGACTGAGCCCAAGAACGCTATCACCAAGCAGTATCAGAAACTGCTCAGTATGGACGGCGTGACGCTCACCTTTACGGATGAGGCGCTGGAATATATCGTAGATAAAGCCATCGAGTTCAAAGTAGGAGCACGTGGTTTGCGTGCCTTGGTGGAGACGGTTATGATGGACTATATGTTCAGCATACCCAGCAAGAAAGTCAGCGAGCTCCAAATAACCAAGGAACTCGCTGCAGAGAAGATTGAAAAAGCGGACGGGCTGCGTTTACAGCATGCTATCTAACACGTTAACGGCTTTTTTAGTTATCTCGTCATCACGTTCAAACAAGGGGAAGAAACCCTCGTCGTTCAATATATTGCGAACGATATACGCATGGATAAGTCGTGTCAATAACGGACGCGACTTTTCTATTTGTTCGTTATTGGGTTCAAGCCCTTTCTTTTGGGCAAACTGAATAAACTCGGGTATCCAATGGGCATCTTTCAGGTGTTGCTCCAACGACTGCCAGTCCTTATACTGCGACAGTTCCTGACGATGGCGGTCGGTGTAGTCATACGCAAACTGATACGTATAAGCACGATTGATGCAGGCATTCGCATACGGGGTGTTCAGGGTCGTGTCGCGACCTACGAACACATCCGGCATTATACCGCCACCGCCATGCACGATACGTCCCTGTTTGGTGCGATAGATAGTGGTATCCTGCTGCTGAATACTGTCTTCCGAAAAGAACTCACCCCGTTCAAAGCGGTCCAGCAGTTCCATATCATAGTCTTTTTTATCCCCCATTTTATAGGGTTTCTGTATGCACCGTCGGGAAGGTGTGTAATAGCGGGCTACGGTGAGGCGCACGGCACTTCCGTCCATAAACGGTATCTGTTGCTGCACCAGACCCTTGCCAAACGAACGGCGACCTATAATCTGCGCACGGTCGTTATCCTGCATAGCGCCTGCAAAAATCTCGCTGGCAGAAGCCGAGAAATCGTCTATCAGCACCACCAGAGGTACGTTTTGGAAACGTCCTGCGCCATTGGCACGGGCTTCGTACTTGGGATAAGCGCGTCCCTTGGAATAGACTATCATATCACCCGATTGGAGGAACTCATTAGCCATGCGGATGGCTTCTTCCATGAATCCGCCCGAGTTCTCACGCAAATCGACCATATAGCCCTGTGCGCCTTGGGAACGCAAGGTGGCCAAAGCAGATAGGAACTCATCATACGTCTTCTCGCCAAAGCGGTTGACGCGAACGAAGCCGAGTTGATGGCCGTTTTTCTCGATGATGAACTTGGCATCTACCGAGTGAACAGGTATATCTCCGCGCGTGATGGTATAGTGCAACATCTCGTCCGTGCCACTGCGAAGCACACCCAATTGGACCTTTGTACCTTTCTCGCCACGGAGGTGATGCATCACTTTTTCATTCGTTATGCCCTTACCCACAAACGCCGAGTCGTCCACTTCGACTATCTTGTCGCCAGCCAACAGACCGACACCCTCGCTGGGACCGCCACTAATGACGGACACGACGTGGATGGTATCTTCCTGGATGGAGAACTGCACACCGATGCCGGAGAACGAAGCGGACAATTCCGAATTGACCATGTCCAAGTCTTTCTTAGGTATATATGCCGAGTGCGGGTCCAACTTGGTGATGATATCTTGCATCACTTCATCGGTTATACTATCCACATCCACCGGCTCCACGTATGCCTGATTGACCAACTGCAACAGTTGGTCCACCTTGCTGGTGGAGGAATATATCTGCCCATTCTGTATATAGAAACGTTGGGCATTGGCTTTGTTGGAAATCGCGTTACCGAGCAGGAAACCCACCACGAGGAACACGATTGTTAAGGTTGGTAAGAGGTACTTTTTCATAAATGATGAATTATGAGTTATCTTTATTCCGTCAGCGGCAGATATTCCACTTCTATGCCGGCTTTTTGGAGAAGTTCGACGCCATCCATCAAGCGATATTTCTCGCCATAGACGACACGTTTGATACCCGACTGGATGATGAGTTTGCTACATTCCATGCAGGGTGAAGCGGTTACATACAGCGTAGCGCCGTCGGATGAGTTATGGGAGCGTGCCACCTTGGTAATAGCATTGGCTTCGGCATGCAGCACATACGGGAAGGACACGTTGTTATCATCTTCACAATGGTTCTCAAATCCGGAGGGGGTGCCGTTATAACCGTCCGATATAATCATCTGGTCCTTGACGAGCAAGGCTCCGACCTGACGGCGTTCGCAATAAGAGTTTTCCGACCATGTATGGGCCATTTTCATGTACAGATGGTCGCGTTTCTGTTGTTTATTCATGACAATAATTCGTTAGCAAAGTCATTGATATGTATTCCGTCAAAGGTGCCGCTGGACATCATCAGCAGCGCCGTATTGTCGTAGTTCAAAGTGCGTAAGCGTGCTTGCAGCGCCGGGCTGTCCGTAAAGACTTCAACATTTTTCGTGCCAAAAGCAGCCTGCACTTCTTCGGCGGTAATAGGCGTAAGGCGTTTA
>JAGHSG010000114.1 GCA_018066005.1 Bacteroidales bacterium
CGGAAAATCGCTTAATTGAGAAAATAATTGATAGAGCATATTAACAGTATTTTTTTACTATTTCGTGGTCGTCAAAGTGGTGCTTGACCCCCTTGATGATTTGATAATCTTCGTGTCCTTTGCCGGCGACTAAAATTACATCATTCGCCTGTGCCAGCGTGCAAGCTGTCTGGATAGCCGAAGCGCGGTCCTCAATGATGAGCGTCTGCCGCAATTCGTCTTCCGTCAGTCCTGCTGCCATATCTTGCAGAATATCTGCCGGCTCTTCATCGCGCGGGTTATCGGAAGTGAGAATGAGTTGGTCGCTACCGTGTTTGGCTATCTGTGCCATGATGGGGCGTTTACCCTTATCGCGATTACCCCCGCAACCGACAACGGTGATGAGGTGCCCTTTGCGTATCTCGTTAATCGTCTGAATAACATTATCCACGGCATCGGGGGTGTGGGCATAATCAACAATAGCCGTCCAACCTTTGGGACTGTGAATGGTCTCAAAACGTCCGTTAACGGCCGTCAGCGTAGAGAGCACGCGTAACACATCCATTTTATCCAATCCGAGACTGATAGCCGTGCCGTAGATTGCTAATATATTGCTGGCGTTGAAACGTCCTACCAACGGCACAAAAATATCCTGTCCGTTGATATTGAGCAGCATACCGTCAAAACCTTCTTCCAGAATAGACGCCTTGAAATCAGCCAAGGTGCGGGTGGAGTAGGTATGCACTTCGGCTTGGGTGTTTTGGGTCATAACGAGGCCGTTCTTGTCGTCTTTGTTGGTCACGGCAAAGGCGGTCTTGGGCAGGTTGTCAAAGAGCCGCTTCTTGGTGTCGCGGTAGTTATCGAATGTCTTGTGGTAGTCGAGGTGGTCGCGGGTTAGGTTGGTAAAGGCGGCTCCTTGGAATTGCAAACCGGCGATACGCTCTTGGGCGATGGAATGACTGCTGACTTCCATAAAGGCGTATTGGCATCCGGCATCCACCATTTGGCGCAGCAGACCGTTCAATTCCAGCGCATCGGGTGTGGTATGGGTGGAAGGAACGGCTTGGTCATCAATATAGTTAACGACCGTGGACAGTAAACCGGCTTTATAGCCCAAAGCACGTGTCATTTTATACAAGAGCGTAGCGATGGTGGTCTTGCCGTTGGTACCCGTGACGCCGACTAATTGCAGGTGCTCGCTGGGGCAGCCAAACCAACGATGTGCCATGATACCGAGCACGTAATCGGTGTTCTCCGCCAGGATGGTGGTAACGCCGTCCCGCTTATAGGCAGGATTGCTGATAACGACGGCTGCGGCTCCTTGGGCTATGCAGCCGTCCACAAACGTGTGCCCGTCCATCGTGGTGCCTACTTGGGCAACAAAGATGTTGCCCGTCTCTACTTTACGTGAATCAAATTGGATGCCCGTGATTTCTATATCCGTGGCTCCAAAGACCTGCACATTCAGGTCCGTAAGTAATGTATTCAGTTTCATCTTTTCTTAAAGACTGTTTGTCCGTTTTGTATTGCATATACCCATCCGTATGCCATGGTTTTTTCGGCAATCTGTCTGACTGCACTACCACAATCGGCTCCGGCGTCGTACGCCCAATGATTGGTTTCTGTTTTGAGGGGGTGTTCAATCATACAGATACACGTATATTGCGGGTCTTCTTCAGGGAAATAACCCACAAAGGTCATACGGTGCATATCATTATGATAGGTCCACTTGCCATTGCTTCCTGGACGTAATAATTGGGCTGTTCCGGTCTTACCGGCAATATGCACGAGGTCACTTTGGGCTTTGCGACGAATAATATGACCTCCCCATTTAAGGACGCTGGCAGTACCCGGCAGGTCATCATCCCAAACGACATCGTGTAAGGCTCCGCGAATATCCCGCAAGGTGGATTGTTTGCAAAGCGTGCTGAGCGTCTCGGTATCAAATTCCTCAACTATCTCGCCATCTTTTTCAATATGACTGACCATATAGGGGCGTATCATCTTGCCGCCGTTGGCGATACCGTTGTAGAATGCTAAAATCTGTATGGGGGATAACTCAACCGAATAACCGTACGCCATCTTGCTCAACGTGACATCATCGTTAGGCACCTTGATTTTAGGCGGAGAACTGCCCGGAATCTCGGTCTCAAATCCGGCACAGATACCCATCTTGTCCAGTTTGTTGACAAACGGCTCCGCTTTGCCTTTATAACCCTTCACAATCATCTTGGCAAGTGCTATATTACTACTGATGGCCAAGGCGCTGCGGGCTGAATAAATGGTATCTTTGGGGTGCGAATCGGTGTGGTGCGAACTGCGGTAGTCCCAACCGTTGCGATAGACGCGGAACGTATCGTCAATTTGTACGCGTCCCTCATCCAAAGCAGCCATCATGGCAATTGTTTTGAAGGTCGAACCCGGCTCAACACGTGTCACGGCGTGGTTCATCAACTCACAGTATGTGCCGTCCTGTTGGCGGTCTAAGTTGCAGATAGCTTTCACTTGTCCGCTGTGCGTTTCCATCAGGATGACACATCCCCACTCACCTTGGGTGTAATTGAGTTTGTCGCGTAAGGTGCTCTCGCAAATATCCATGAGATTGACATCCAAAGTGGTGATTACATCGCACCCGTTTTGGGCATCTTTGACCGGCACGTTATCCCAGCGACCGGCGACGCGCATACGTGTAGAAATGCCCGGCTCACCGCGCAGATAATCTTCAAAATGTTTCTCCAACCCGGCATTGCCGTTACCGGCTTCGCCGAAGATAGAACCGATGGTACGGCTACCCAGGGTGCCGAAGGGCTTCTGACGAACATGCTGCTCTTCAAAGTGAACACCGCTCTTATATACACCTCGGCGAATCAACGGCAGTTGTTGAATCTCGCGCTTTTGGATATAACTGATTCGCCCTTTATGCAGACGAATATCTTTATACTTGACTTTCTTGCTCGTACTGCGGAAAGCAGATGTTATTTTTTGCTTATATTCTTTGGCGGACTTGTCGCCGATAATACGGCTGAGCCCGTCTGCAATGGAATCAATGTATTTGTAAAAAAGGGTATCTCCGCCTTGATGAAGTGCATCTACACGGGTGTCCATATAGACGATATATTGGGGCAGACTAGTGGCTAACAGATTGCCGTTAGCATCCTTAATGGTACCACGGTTGGGTTCGATGACCTGATTGGTAACGACCTGATTGTCCGCAATGGCTTTCCAACGCTCTTTTTCCGTTTCGGAGTGCTGCGTGATAAATATCTTACTCAGCACGGCACAGAATCCGCCTAATATAAATAGGAGAACGATGGCAAACCGGGCTATAGTATGTTTGGTGTTCGTTTCCATGCAGTTCTTATTTTTCGTTGCTGATGTACATAACCGGTCGAACATTTTCTTGCAGTTCACTGCCGCGTGCCTGTAATTCTTCCTTAATAGCCGATTGACGCGTTTTCTTGGTCAATTCGGCTTCTATGGTCAGGTGCTCAAACTGCGTTTCTTGCAGTTCTTCCTGCAAGGTCGTCAGGTGATGCTGTTGACGTTGTGCCTGAAAATCCATGAATATATATATGAAAATCAATCCGGCAATCAGCAGAATCAGTTTGTACTGTCTGCGAAACCAACTATGCGTCAAGATGTCGCCGTTGGCGATTTGTTGCATTTGTCTTTTTTTGCTCATACGCTATATTCGTTTTTCATCGTTGGGTTATTTCTTTTCGGCTACACGCAATTTGGCTGACCTTGACCGCGGGTTTCGGGCTATTTCTTCTTCGGTAGGAGCCAACCCTTTCTCAATCACCGTAAAGGGCGTGATGGCGTTGCCGTAGAAGTCCTTCTCTATCTTGCCTTCCACATTGCCTGAACGGAAGAAATTCTTAATGATACGGTCTTCCAAGGAGTGATAGGTCAGCACCACAAACCGAGCCTCGCTCCGTAGCAACCCTGTAGCGTTCCGACACATTCCGGTCAGTGCCCCTAATTCGTCATTCACCTCGATACGCAAGGCTTGGAATAGTTTGGTCAACTCTTTTTTATCCCCGCAGACCGAAAGCAACTGCTCGGTTCGGGCAAAACTTTCCTTGTTGCGCATAGCTACCAGACGTTTGGCCAGGGAGCGGGAGTTTTGCAGTTCACCGTACAGATATAGCACACGTGCCAAATCTTCCTCCGAATAGGTGTTGAGTATATCGGCTGCCGTTTTGCCTCCTTGTTGATTCATACGCATATCTAACGGTCCGTCAAAGCGGAAGGAGAACCCCCGTTCGGCAGCGTCAAAATGGTGAAAACTGACGCCTAAATCGGCTAATATACCATCCACCTGATCCACCCCGTAGAAGTCCAAGAAGTTCTTCAAATAGCGGAAATTACCATGTACGAAATGCCAACGAGGGTCATCTATCCGGTTGCGATAGGCGTCCATATCCTGGTCAAAGGAGAATAGTCGCCCATTCTTACCTAATCGCTCCATGATGGCACGCGAATGCCCGCCTCCGCCAAACGTGACGTCCACGTATGTACCGTCGGGGCGAATATTCAGTCCGTTAATGGTCGGCTCCAACAATGCAGGTATGTGATATACTTCATCCATAATAACAAATTCGTTGCAAAGTTACAAAATTTATTTTGTATTTCCTAATTTTTAATCACTTATGAAGGTTTTAGACATAATTTTGAACACGTTTTGAACATAATTGACATACGCTATCTTTCTGATAATTAGTTGTTTGTAAAAGTTTTGAACATTGTATAACAAAGACGCCCACCTTTTTGGGGTGGGCGTCCGGTGATTGACTATACAGAATAGAAATTATTTCTGCAAGTATTTAGCGTTATTCATCAGCATAACACCTTTGTAATCTTTACCTACTTGACGGCCAAGCACGTCATAACGTTTGCCGTTCTTAATGGTGGCTTGG
>JAGHSG010000034.1 GCA_018066005.1 Bacteroidales bacterium
TTTTCCACCACTTGTCGTGCTTCCTTAGTCATCTCCGGCAGGAGAAGGGGGAGTATTTTTTCTATTTCGGCACATTCGTCCTCGCTGACGGGTGCACCGGCATCTCCTTCCACGCAGCAGCAACCCTTACACACATCCAGATTGCAGCAGAATTCCTTCTCCAGCACATCCAGACTGACTAATGTATCGCCTATTATGAACATAGTCCTTCAATAAAGATTTTTATACCAATACCGATTAAGATAAGTCCGCCTATCAGGTTGGCATTTATTTTCCAATTCCGAGCATAAACGCCTATTAAGAATCCTACCAGACTGAATACGAGCGAACATAACGCAATAATACTCACACCTGTCCACACCATTCGTGCGTAAGGAATAAAGATAACTCCTGTGGCCAGTGCGTCTATACTGGTGGCTACTGCCAAAGCCAATACATGCCGTACACTCCAGTCAGCACAGCAATCCTGACTCTTTGCTCCATATTCCTCCCAAATCATCTTCCCGCCTATCCATCCCAACAGAAGCAAGGCTATCCAAGGGGCAAAACGTTTGAAGAAAAAAGCAAAGACCGTTCCTGCGCCGTATCCGATAAGGGGCATGCCGCCTTGAAAAACACCAAATAAGACAGCCATAATAACTGCCTTATTACACCACTTGCCTTGTTGCAAACCTTGTGTTATGCTGACCGCAAAGCAATCCATTGCCAGGCCTATACCTATCAATATGATGGAAAAAATATCCATTAATGCTTATAGCGGTAGCGTGGCACGGATTTACCTTTGGCTATATTGGCCAATTTGCCGCGCACAAAAGATTTGCGGATAGGCGAGATACGATCGGTGAACACATGTCCCTCCAAGTGGTCATATTCATGCAGAACAATACGGGCTTTGAAGTCCGTATAAGTATCTTCATGCCACTGAAAATCAGCATCTTGATAACGTATTGTGATGGTCTTGGGACGAATTACGTTTTCGCTTATTCCGGGCAGCGAAAGGCAACCCTCGCTATACGTACTGGTCTCTTCGCTCTCTTCAATAATTTCCGGATTAATAAATGCCTGCTTAAAATCTTTGCAGTCGGGATAATCTTCTCCCAGCTCGGAACCGTCCACGATAAAAAGGCGTTTGCTCAACCCCACTTGTGGAGCGGCCAGTCCGCATCCCTCTGCTTGTGTCAGCGTTTCTTGCATATCGGCGATTAGTTGGTGTACATCCATCTCGCCTTGTTGTACATCGTCAGTCTCTTTTCTCAAAGCCGCCTGACCGTATAAATAAATAGGTAATATCATGTTTTCTTTTAGAGTTTGGAGGATAGATAGTCCTCAAGGATAATTGTTGCCGCCAGCCGGTCCACAACGGCTTTGTCTTGGCGTTGCTTGCGTTTCATGCCGCCATCAATCATCGCTTTGTGCGCCAATACGGACGTAAAACGCTCATCGTATGGGATAAGGGGAATTGTCGCAAAATGATTTCTAAACCAATTCATAAAGGGGGTGATATATTTCATACTCTCGCTATCTTCCCCATTCGTTTGAGTCGGTTTACCGATTACCACCTCATCTATTTCGCCTTTGGTCAACTCGGTTGTCAGCCATTGTTGCAAGTCTTTCGTCTCTATGGTACAAAGCGGATTAGCCGTAATCCGCATCATATCGGTTACGGCTAATCCTGTTCGTTTCTTTCCGTAGTCTATTGCAAGTACCCTCATTTATTGCAATGCGTTGTACTCTTCCATCATGCCCATACGGTAGTACAGACTCTTGAGAGCGCGGATGCAGTCGTAGTTATCGGCATCCAGTTGATGGGCTTTTTCGAACAAAGGAATAGCCTCTTTGTAAGTTGCATCAATCTCTTTGCGAGCCTTGTTATATTCAGCATCGCCCAGATAAGCAGCATCATCATTCAGTTTATTGCCCTTCTCAACATATACATAACCGTAGTTGATATACATATCTACGTTGTTGGCATCAATATTAAGACCTTGTTTGAATGTCTCGATAGCCTCGTCGTACTTGCCCAACATCGTCAGGATGGAACCTTTGGAATTGAAATACTGTGCTTGTGCATCTTGTGCAATGGCTTTGTCCAGCAAACCGATCGCTTTTTCATATTCTTTGCTGCTAACATAGGCGTTGATACGGGCTTGCAAGAAACGTGCATCGTTGGGGAATAACTCAATGCACTCATCCATAACGGCGTATGCCTTGGCGCTATCCTTCATATTGAGGTAGCAACTGTAGATATATTCACCGGCTTGCTCGGCTTTGTAATCACTGCGGAGCAGGGGGGTGAAGACTTCAATACATTCAGGATACAACCCTGCCGAATAAGCGAGCATACCGGCGCTGTTAACCAGTGCCAAGTAGTTGGTGTCGCGCACCATTTTGGCTTGAGTCTTCTCGTCTTGCATAACGGGCAGATTAGGTATGTCAATGTACAATCTGTACAATTGATACGTTCCTGCGTAATCTTTGTTCTCATACATATTTCCGGCATAACCCAGCAAGCCTTGGTTATTCCAGTAGTCCAACATTTTGGCAGCAATATTTTTCTTGATGGTAACATTTTTCTTATCCATCACCATGTTGCCTTTCTTGTCTTGAACCAATACGCTGGCCAGTTCGTCTGCTTTTGCCCAAGCCTCCATACTTTCCTGCTGAGCCTTACCC
>JAGHSG010000126.1 GCA_018066005.1 Bacteroidales bacterium
AGCAACTCCAAATAATGAATATAAATTTCTCTGCGATACCACCTATATTGCTTGGTCTTCTTCTACGGGAGAAAAAGGGTATATGCCTAAAAACACTTTTCATAAACAGGATTACTTCCCTCTTTGGTTGGGTGATAGTATTTCGTTTACAGGCACTATCATGGCAAATAATGGCGTAGATGAAAGTGGCACGGGCAGTTATTATGTTTCCTATTGCCTTGATTGGGGCTATGCCGATGACCAACCTAATGAACTGCCCCAAGAACCGAAAATGCACGCTTCTGAATTCAAAATTGATTGGGCTGTGGATGCCGATGGCAATCCTGTTCACCTTGACGGCATACAGTTCGTAAAGGTCTATACCGCTATCAATCAGTATAATGGTTGGCTGGGTGAGTGTAGTACGGAAATTCTGGATGCCTTTGACTTACACCCCTATGCAGCCACTTTTGAATCCGGAAATGGTGATGTCACCCTCTCAAAAAAAGACACTGTTTGGCAAGGCGCAGACGAACCTGTTGCGGGAGTCAACTCGTGGCAGAGTGGGGGATGCAGATTCGCTACCTATCTGGATAACTTATGGGGTGCAGATTACTATTATGCGTTTACCGTTTCATCGGAGACCGACTCTGTTTCTACGGGTTGGGAACAGCCGTATCGTTCGGTTTGTGGAGGTGCTTATGCAGGACAGAACTTCTGTGTATGGAATGAAGACTTCTACGGGAACGATACCATTTTTGCTGCTGCTGACTTCTCGGGAGGAAAAGGAGTGATGGTTACCAATACTGCCTATACTGTTTTGGCTATGATAGATGGTTATTGTATGGCCAAAACATTCACTAATGACGATTATCTCCAACTCTCTTTTATCGGTTTTCGTCATGGAGAACCCACAGATACTGTTTCGTTCTTTTTGGCAGAAAAAGGCACCTATGTTCATGATTGGACATTTGTGGATTTGAGCCGTCTGGGAAAAGTAGATGCCGTATTATTAACCATAGATGGCAGTGATAAAACTACCGGATACCTCAATACACCTACATACGCAGCCCTTGATAACTTTGGTCTGCCGGCAGCGGACGATTATATAGAGCCTGCAAGAGTTCGCTTTGATGGCGAGACGGCAATTGAAATAGTACATGGCGAAGATATGGACAAGATATCTAACTCAACATTTGCTCGCAAAATATTCCACAATGGCAACATCTTCATCCTTCGCGGAGCGAACGCATACAACATTTTAGGTCATATCATAAATAAACATAATTAACTAAAACAAAAACATTATGAAAAAAAGTCTTCTTTTCCTATTGGCTGCGCTCTTTACTTGCGCTGCCTTTGCCGATGACGTAACGGTAACGGTTTATGCCACCAATAGCGGATGGGTGTATGGTACGGATTACACTATTGATGCGTCGGCATCACTAAAAGACGGAACACCTGTATCCGTCACGCTGACAGATGCCGCTACGGCAGGTCAGAAACAATTTACTATGCCTTCCGGTGCCACCTATTTCTGCTATTACATCCCGTCTGACGCTCACAAGACGGAAGGGTATATGTGTATTCTTTCCACCAAGACTACCACATTAGCCACTAATGATGCCGGCATTCAAATTCCGCAGGGAACAGAGTATGTAGTAACCGTTCCCGAAAATGCCGAGTTTGCTATGGGACAAAAAGTAAATCACTATCGCGCCTTTGATGTGATAGAGCCTAAAAGTACAATTTTAAATGATGGGACAAAAACACTAACTTATATGTTAGGCGCAGGAATAGTGTATAACTTCCGCACATGGACTGAGAGTAGTGCGACACGTGCCGGATACTTTACTATGAATACGGATGTAACCAAGCGTCCTACCTTGACATTTGTAGCAGCAGACTATACCACTTCCGCCAAAATGATTGATCGTGCCAACCTCAATGCCCCTGCGGATATTTTGCTCAATATCAATGAACGTGGGCATCTTGCGTTGAAGAAAGATAGCGTTTTTGACCTAACAGCCCAACGTATGTGGCAATTAACAGATAACGCTACCAACAATTACTACATAGATCCATCTTACCACTACGAAGTGACTAATATAGATGGAACTCCTATTGAAATTGAAAATGCTAATACCACGACAAATCCATGGAGTGCTATTTCGGCAAAAAGCAAAGGAACAGCCATTGTGACCGTGACCTATGATGCCATGAATTGTCAGTTCTATGCAGCAA
>JAGHSG010000176.1 GCA_018066005.1 Bacteroidales bacterium
TATTAATATTATACAAAAATTTGTTGCAAAGGTACAAAAATATTTTGACATTTGCAAATTTTTTTGTAATTTTGCAGAAACTTAATCTGATTAAATAAATTATGCATATACTCCGAACACCTGATTAATGGCAAATTGTCTCGGCATTCATTTTCCTGATTGCCATTATTGACCCGTTTGGTAATATACCTATTACCATCAATATGGAGGAGAATGGGGCAAAGATTCATCCCTTTCGCGTATGTCTTTACTCATTTATTATCCTATGCGCTTTCCTCTTGTTGGGAGATGTGGTGATGAAGATTTTCGGTGTCAAGCCCGAATATTTCGCCATTGCCGGTGGTTTTGTCATCTTCCTCATGGCTTTGGAGATGTTGTTGGACATAACCATTTTCAAGACCTCCGACTTGGGAGCCAGTGGCGACCTTGTTCCCTTGGCATTCCCGATGTATGCCGGACCCGGTGCTTTTACGGCCATGTTGTCGCTCACAACCGACTACCACGTCATTAACCTGCTCATCGCCATTGCGATATGTATGATTTTTCTCTTTATTGTCTTGGCAGGCACCCATTGGCTCACACAATACCTCAAACCCGTTTCTCTGTATATCATCCGTAAGTTCTTTGGAGTGGTCTGCTTGGCTATTGCCTGCCAACTTATGTTCGGCAACTTAGTCAAGGCTTTCCATCATGAAGAAACACCCGCTTCCCCTGTCATCACAACCCAACACGTCGATGCTATCTCCGGAAATACTACAATCGCTAACTTCTGAAGTCGGCTTTGATGACTGCGGTATTGCCCCGGCACATCGGTTGGACGACGATGCGCTATTCATGGACGACTGGCTTCGTCAGGGGTTGCATGGTAATATGTCCTATCTGGAACGCAACCGCACTTTGCGCTACGACCCTTGCCAACTCGTCCCCGGTGCCCAAACCGTGGTAGTATGCGTACTTACCTACGCCCATTCGGGACATGATTATCACCGCGCCATCAAATCGCGCTTGTACGAATTGGAAGCACGTTTAATAGAACAGGGATACATCACTTCGTCCGATGAACAGAACAAATTTTGCGATTCGGCACCCTTCTTGGAACGACGCTGGGCAGTAGAAGCCGGACTGGGATTTATCGGACGCAACCACCAATTCATACACACCACCCTCGGCAGTTATGTCCACCTCGGTGAATTGGTACTCAAAGAAAAATGTGTAAGTGAAAAATGTGTAAATGAAGAATTAACTTGCCAACTTACAAATTTACAAACTTACAAATTGAAATGTGCCGATTGTACCCGTTGCATCGACGCCTGTCCGGGACATGCACTCGGCCAACCTCAGTGGGATGCCACCAAATGTATTGCCTATATAACCCATAAATGCACCGTCTGCCAAGACGTCTGCCCTCTAAACAACTCTAATCTTTAATCTCTAATCTCTCCACTAATATGACTATCGCTCTTGCCAGCGACCACGCCGGCTACAATCTGAAAAAACAAGTTGAGCAATACTTGCTCGCACAAGGACACACCGTTCATGATTTCGGATGTCCGTCCACCGAGTCCTGCGACTATCCCGATTTTGCCCACCCTATGGCTTCGGCGGTAGAAAACAACGAATATGATTTTGGTATCGCTATCTGCTCCACGGGTAACGGCATCACGATGACTTGCAACCACCACGCCGGTATTCGTGCCGCCTTGTGTTGGGATACGCCACTGGCTGACCTGGCACGCCGACATAACAATGCCAATATACTGGGGTTACCTGCCAATTTTATCGATGAAAAGAAGGCTTTTGACATTGTTGCCACTTTCCTTTCTACCAATTTTGAAGGCGGACGGCATGAGCGTCGTGTGGGTAAAATACCATGCTAACGTTAGTCTCCATAAAATCGCTCTATAACCATTTCTTGGCGGAGTGTTGCTACGCACTGTCTCATATCGGGATAGCGTGTGTTCCCCCTATGCCTACTTTTCTGTCTGTTGAACCCGCCAATATATGCCAACTCCGGTGCCCGCAATGTCCCGTGAGTTTAACGGTGGTTCAACGGGAGTTGAGTAAAGAAATACAGGGGCATTTTATGACCCTTGAACATTTCCGGCACATCCTTGCCCAAACGCAAGGGTATGTACACACAATACAGTTCTTCTTTCAGGGTGAACCGCTGCTGAATAAAGACCTGCCCGAGATGATTCGTCTTGCGCACGAAGCACATATCTACACACTGACCTCCACCAATGCACAGGCACTCACACCCTTATTGGCTGAACAACTCATCCAAGCCGGGTTGGACCGCATCATCGTCTCTATGGACGGACTCAGCGAACAGTCTTACACGGCGTATCGACAGGGGGGCTCACTCCACCAGGTTCTGCAGGGATTAACTTATCTGCGCAATGCCAAAGACCGATTAGGCGGTCGTACCCATATCGAACTGCAATGTCTGCGCCTGCGTTCCAACGAACACGAGTGGAACATGTTCCGGCGCAGTTATCGGCAGATGGGAGCCGACTCACTCACTTTCAAGACCGCCCAGTTCTACGACTACGAACAGGGCAATCCGCTCATGCCGTCTGACGAGAAATACTCCCGCTATCATCGGCTTCCGGACGGCACTTACCAACCCAAGAACCGCCTAACTCATCGTGCATTGTGCATTGTCCATCGTCAACCACATAAGTCGTGCCGCCGACTTTTGACCGGCTGTGTCATCACGGTCAAAGGCGATGTTTTACCCTGTTGTTTTGATAAATCGCATCGCTATGTAATGGGTAATATATTCGATGAAATCAAGGAAAATTCCTCTTCCACTCTTCGTACAATTTGGCACAACCAAGCTTTCCAAAACTTCCGCCGACAGGTACGGCTCTCCCGTTTCACCTTCCCCATCTGCACCAATTGCACCGAATAAACGCTAATCACTACACGCTAAACGAAAAAAAAGCAGCTTCCGGTATGGAAACTGCTTTTCTTTGTTTCTCTATTGCTTACAGAGCGTTAATCTCTTTCAGGATGCCGGTTGTTTTGGCAACAGCTGCATACGAAGCGGCAAAGAGTTCTTTCTCTTTGTTCGTCATGCGCAGTTTAACGATTTTCTCGATACCGCGTTTGCCGATGATACAGGGAACACCCATATAGATATCTTTGCATCCGTACTCACCGTCCAGATAAGCGGAGCAAGGAATCATCTTCTTCTGGTCGTTGATGATAGCGTCAACAACAGAAGCAGCACTGGCACCCGGAGCCATCCATGCGCTGGTACCCAGCAG
>JAGHSG010000002.1 GCA_018066005.1 Bacteroidales bacterium
TCAGGCAAGACAGATGCACTCCTTATTCTATCTAACGCGTACACGCGCGGGGTTTGTTCTTCCTTTGCCGTGTGCGAACCGTCCGTATAATGCACCTTGCCCACCACATACCAACGCTGCTTGAACACCTTCACGCAATAGGGCTGTATCTCCAATGTCTCAGGCTCGGTGCGTTTATAACTCTGATACTCCATTGCCAACTCCACTTGGTCGCGCATGGCTTGAATAATCGTAGTCAGGTACTCCGTACCGCTGGGGATATGTTCGTAAATAATACGCTCGTGCAAATCTTGGCTATCCTGAATCAAATTGCTGACAGCAAACGTATTGCACAACCACGTATGCAATGTTCCTGCTTTCAAATCATCCTCATTGGCGATATAATACTTGCCCGTTGAGCGGTCACATTGAATATCCAAACCCAATTGCAGAAGGATGGCTTCTTTATAACGGTGAAAAGCGCGTGGTTGTATATGCGTTTCGTGCGTGTCGTTCAGATAACACGCCGCCCAACGACGATCTATATCTTCTTTGGATATACGCCCTGTCTCGTAAATCGTATTCACGAGCCAAACATATTTATTGAACATTGTACTTGCCATATCGTTACCAATATCTTTGCAACTGCAAAGATACACTTTTTTTTTGACATTCACAAATAAAAATACTTTTTGCTATCATTTTGCTACTTTTTAGGACAAAATGACGAAAGCAGAAAGGAGCGGCATCGCCCGTTCACCGCCCGTTCATCGCCCGTTTATCGCAGGTTCACCGTTAAGTAACAAAATGACAAACGCCACCCCGAAGGATGGCGTTTGTGAGTTGACGATTGACAATGCACAATGCACAGTGTCAAGTATCAGTCTTGGAACTTGGCGCAGAGGAACTCGCGGTTCAGGCGGGCGATATTAGCCAGCGAGACGCTCTTGGGACATTCAGCGGCACAAGCACCCGTGTTGGTACAGTTACCGAAGCCCAGTTCATCCATCTTAGCCACCATAGCCTTAGCACGCTTAGCAGCTTCAATCTTACCCTGCGGCAGCAGAGCCAATTGGCTAACCTTGGCCGAAACGAACAACATGGCACTACCGTTCTTACAAGCCGCAGCACAAGCACCGCAACCGATACAGGAAGCAGCATCCATAGCTTCATCAGCCACCGGCTTCGGAATAGCAATAGCGTTAGCATCGGGTACACCACCGGTATTAACCGATACAAAGCCACCGGCTTGCATAATCTTATCGTATGCCTGACGGTCTACCATCAAGTCCTTGATAACAGGGAAAGCACGGCTACGCCACGGCTCCACGGTAATAGTCTCGCCGTCTTTGAAATGACGCATGTGGAGTTGGCAGGTCGTAATAGCGCTGTCAGGTCCATGAGGATGACCGTTTACATACATAGAGCACATACCGCAGATACCCTCACGGCAATCGTGATCAAAGGCGATGGGGTCTTTCTTCTCGGCAATAAGTTGCTCATTCAGGATATCAATCATCTCCAAGAAAGATGCTCCTTGGAAGATGTTTTTCAGTTCATAGGTCTCAAAATGACCTTGTGCCTTGGGTCCGGCCTGACGCCAAACGCGCACCTTAATATTTATATAAGAATCCATAATTCAATTGGTAAGTTAAAAATTTGTAAATTTGTAAATTATGCCTTGTAATTACGGGTCTTACGCTCGGTAAACTCGTAGTCGAGTGGCTCCTTGATGAGCTCGGGTTCGCTGTCCTCACCGGTGTATTTCCAGCAAGCTACATAACTGAACTTATCGTCCTGACGGAGTGCCTCACCTTCTTCGGTTTGGTATTCTTCACGGAAGTGACCACCGCAACTCTCTTCACGATTGAGAGCGTCAATAGCCATCAGTTTACCAATCTCGATAAAGTCAGCCAAACGGAGGGCTTTCTCCAACTCATTGTTGAGCGCGCTTGCCTCACCCGGGATATAGACATTACTCCAGAACTCTTTCTTCAGCTCGTCAATCTTGGCAATAGCAGTCTTCAAACTCTCAGCCGTACGACCCATACCGACAAAGTCCCACATAATAAGACCTAATTCCTTATGGATACTATCCACAGAGCGTTTACCCTGAATAGCCATCAGGCGGGCAATCTTATCGTTCACTTTCTTTTCAGCCTCGGCAAACTCAGGCAGGTCGGTACTCATACGGGGAACACCAATCTGGTCGCTGAGGTAGTTCTGAATGGTATAAGGCAATACGAAATAACCATCTGCCAAACCTTGCATCAAAGCACTGGCACCCAGACGGTTAGCACCATGATCGGAGAAGTTGGCTTCACCGATACAGAACAGACCCTTAACGGATGTTTGCAGTTCGTAATCTACCCAAATACCACCCATCGTGTAGTGGATAGCGGGGAAGATCATCATCGGATTTTCGTAGGGGTTCTCGTCCACGATTTTCTCGTACATCTGGAAGAGGTTACCATATTTTTGTGCTACGACATCTTTACCCAGACGTTGAATAGCATCGCTGAAATCAAGGAACACAGCCAGACCGGTGTTGTTAACGCCATAGCCTTTGTCGCAACGCTCCTTGGCAGCACGTGAAGCCACGTCACGGGGAACGAGGTTACCGAATGCCGGATAACGACGCTCCAAGTAGTAATCACGGTCTTCCTCGGGGATATCACGACCTTTTATCTCGCCGGCTTGCAGTTTCTTGGCATCTTCCAATTTCTTGGGCACCCAAATACGTCCGTCATTACGAAGTGACTCGGACATCAGGGTCAACTTACTTTGGAAATCACCGTGTTTAGGAATACAAGTGGGGTGAATCTGTGCATAGCAGGGGTTAGCAAAGTAGGCACCGTGGCGGT
>JAGHSG010000154.1 GCA_018066005.1 Bacteroidales bacterium
CACTTGAACTGCCCGGCTTGTGGAATGGTGCTATGAGCCGCTGGAACACGTTGTTCGTGGAAGTGCCTATCTCGACCTTCAACCCCGTTAAGACTGTTAATGACTTACTCCGTGAGCAGCATCAATAACATAGAAATAGAACGTAAGTTCCTGGTCAAAGACGACAGTTACAAACGTTTGGCTACCGGTCAGGTGCGTATTCAGCAAGGGTATCTATGCTTAAACCCCAATTGTAGCGTACGCGTCCGCCGGTGGAATGACCAAGGTTTCTTAACCATCAAATCCAAAGCCGGGGAAAATGGGTTCTCGCGCTATGAGTTTGAAAAAGAGATAACTGTCCAAGAGGTCAATGAACTGCTGCAACTGGCGTTGCCGGGTAGGGTAGATAAGGTGCGTTGGCTGGTGCCGATGAAGGAAGGACTGACCTGCGAGGTGGATGAGTTCTTGGGTGAGAACGAAGGTTTGGTTATGGCAGAGGTTGAACTGCCTGACGAACAAATGGAATTTGAGCGCCCTGCCTTTTTAGGCGAAGAGGTGACGATGGACCGTCGCTATTACAATTCCTATTTGAGTCAACATCCCTACCGGACGTGGTAGCGGAAATAGATAAAAAACGCAAAATTGATAAAACAGATATGATAAACAGAACGATGGTGCGAACACGGGTCATGCAGACGCTGTTTGCCTATTATACGGACGGAGAAAAGACGCCTTCGCAGGCGCGAAAAGAATTGGTCAAGAGTTTTTCGGACACGTACAACTTGTATATGATGCTCTTGGCCTTGGCGGATGAACTGACTACGTACGCACAGAATCAGATAGCCGAACAGGAGCAGCGTGCCAAGATAACGCACCAAAAATTCGCTCCCAATCGTCGTTTTGCGGACAATAGTTTCGCTGCACAAGTATTCCAAAACCGTACGCTCCGTCGTGTGATGGATGCCGGTCACCTGACTTGGGACGCCGGTCTGAACGCTATGCCGGCGTTGTTCAAGAAACTGCAAGAGCAGTATTATTACCAGCTCTTTATGGAGAAAGAGCAACCTACTTACGAGGAAGAAAAAGAACTGTGGAAGAAAATCTACAGCATGTTGTTGCCCGACAACGAGGACCTTATTACGGCTTTGGAGGAGATGGAGGTGTGCTTGGACCAGCAGAACTGGGAAACGGACTTGAATGTCGTGCTGAGTTATGTGGTCAAGACGATTAAACGTTTCTCGCAGGATAACGGCGCAGACCAACCCCTGTTGGAGATGTTCGACAGCGAAGATGAGTTGCAGTTTGCCCAACAGTTATTGGAGCAGACGATAGCCCATAAACCGGAATATGACAAGGCGGTGGAGGAGCATTTGAAGAACTGGGATATGGAGCGTATCCCGCTTATGGACCGCGTCTTGCTGGTGATGGCTCTGACCGAGTTAAATCAATTCCCGGAGATAGCCCATCAAGTATCGCTGAACGAGTATATTGAATTGGCCAAAGAGTATTCGTCCGACAAGAGTTATGTCTTTATCAACGGTATATTGGATGAGATATTAAAAGGTGACAGATAACAGATAACAGATAAAAATAACTAAAATTTAATAATTATGCTGAACTTAATTGTATTGCAAGCAGCCGATGCTGCTCAGAGCCAAAGTGGTTGGAGTTTTTGGATTATGATGATC
>JAGHSG010000175.1 GCA_018066005.1 Bacteroidales bacterium
CTGCATCGAGGCAGCACGGGTTGAGAGGACGGCATAGATACCGCCTACTTTGTTACACACTTCCCAACTGGACTCAAAAATAAAATCAGGTTGTTGCATGACTAATGAATATTGCTATTGGTTGATATACGACTAATGGAAGGTTTATCTGTGATACGTAACGGATTATAGAGCAGGGTGTTATCACGCGCTTCAACGAGGCGGTGGGTGAATAGCCCCTGCTTGGTAGCCCAATAGACGCGGTTGCCGGAGGCATCCACTTTGATGGCCTGGACACGGTCCGTGTTGATTTGATTGGGATAGCGGCCGTTGATATTAACTACCCACAAACCGTTGTTATTATACGCATACATTTTGTCGGCTAACAGGTCCACCTGGAAGCCCAAGACGGTTTGTCCGATGGCCTGTCCGACATACTCGGTAGTCAGTAGCGTATCGCCGTATTGGAACACACTATCCTGCTCGTTGAGCAGTTGGCTGATATTATACGCATCTTGCGTCTCGGTCGGCCACTGGTACAAGCGGTTCATACCGTAGGAGTAGAAACGCTGCTCATAGTACTTGCCATCCGCTTCGTACAAGACAGACGGGGCGGGTTGGCGATAGACGGGACGCACGTCGCGGACATGCGTGGTGCGGTCACCGATGGTGATATCTAACGTGACGGCTATGCTCTGCTCCTGCTGGGCGTGTTCGGTAAAGTAGCACACAAAAGCGGACGAGTCCAACGACTTGCCGGCGGTGACGACTACGCTGCCCTGGATGTCCCATTTGAAGGAGACGGGTTTATCCCACGGGTTGTAGTATTGCGCATAAATCTTAATAGGCAGGTACGAGAAAATAGAGTCTGCCCCATAAGCAATCGTGGGCACGGTATCTACGATGTAGATATCTTTGGAGATGCTCTTTTTCTGCACTTTGTCGCGTTTGACCCATAATGTCACCGTATATTTACCGGGTTTCTTGTAGATATGTGTCGGGCTTCCGGTAGTGGAGGACGAGTTGTCCCCGAAACTCCAATCAAAATCATCTGCACCCGAACTTAGGTTGGTAAAAACGACTGTCTGCCCCACACAAGGCATGGAGGGCGAATAACTAAAATCGCAAGTCAATTCCTTACAACTGACCAGGCATGTCAAGCCAAGTATCAATAATAGATAACTGTGTTTCATAATCTAAAGTGGCATCAAGCCAATGTATATCTGTATCTCGTTTAAACCACGTTTCCTGCCGTTTGGCGTAGTGGCGTGAATTCTGTTGAATGCGTGCAACGGCTTCGTCGCGGGTCATCTCTCCGCGGAAAAAACCGAACATCTCTTTGTATCCGACCGTATTCAGACTGTTCGGAACAGGTTCGCGATAAACGCGCCGTGCCTCGTCTTCCAATCCCGCTTCCATCATCTTTAGCACGCGCTCGTTGATGCGCTCGTATAACTCGGCGCGAGGGCGTGTCAAGCCCACTTTGACGATGTGGAAGGCCCTTTTATTTGTTCTCCGTTGGCGGAACGAGGAGTAGGGGTGGTCAGATACCAGGCAAACTTCGATGCAATGCATAAGCCGTTGCGGGTTCTGCCGGTCCACCACTTCCCAATAAGCAGGGTATAACTGCTGTACCTGCTGCTGCAACGCTTCCAAACCGCCATCGGCATAGAGCGTCTGCACCTGTTGGCGTATCTCCGGCGGTACGGCCGGTATATCATCCAATCCTTCGCACACCGCATCTATGTACAGCATACTGCCGCCGGATAAGATGCCCAATACATGCTTGTTGTCGGCTTGCGGGTATGATCGGAGTATGTTGAGGACGCTTAGACAGTCGCGCTCGTATTCACCGGCATTATAGTCTTCGTCCAAGTCTTTGGTGCCCACGAAGTAATGCTTGACACGTTGCTGCTCTTCGGCCGTAGGTGCCGCTGTCCCGATGGGTATCTCTCGGTATATCTGTCGGCTGTCGGCATTGAGTATGGGGCATTGGAAATGTTCTGCCAAACGCAGCGCCAACTCCGTTTTGCCTACGCCCGTAGGACCGACTAAAACCAATAATACACCGTCTTGCATTTAGAACATTGAACCGTCTTCAAAACTCAAATCCTGGAAGCCTTCCATATCAAGGTCTTCGGCATCGTATTCGCTGTCTCCGTAGAAGTCTTCTCCGCTTTCCCAGTCGGCTCTGCCGTCTTTGCCGACAATACCTTGCAGGGAGTCTTCTTTTTGTAGTTGCTCGGGTGCCTTGCCCTTCTTTTCTACACACCGTACACCGGTCATCGTGCCGGGGGTAATCTCACGTAACGAGCCGAAGAAATAACGCTCAAACATAGGATCAAAGATGTAGATAAGCCGTTGCCCTTGTTCATCCATGAGCTCACTCAGGCGAGTCGATTCCATGACCATGTTGTCATAGTCGAAGTTGCTCTCCATCTCAACAAGGGTCACTTCCTGCTCTTTCTCCCAGCGGTCGTTACACATAAAGAACGAAGTCATTTGGTCATCCGTGTATTTGACGGCATCCAAAATGGCTTTATGCAGTTCCAAGAACGTAGCATCGGGGTCTGCTTCCAAAGTTAGGCGAAAATTATCCCCTTCTTCGCAAGAAAAAGTTATTTTATAAATCATAATCTGTTAATTTTGCTGCAAAATTACAACAAAATTTTGATATTTGCAAAAAAAGTAGTAATTTTGTAGCCGAATTATGAAAATTTGCCTTAATGGCAACCTGTTTTATATGGAACATTTGATTTTAATAGCAGAAGAAGGCGAGCGTGATTTGATAGCCAAGTACCTGCCCAATACGGACTGGCCCGTGCTGGTGACGGGGGTCGGCGGTGTCAATATCGTTCGTGCTTTACGTGATGTGCCCAAAGACACCCATGTGCTGAATATCGGTTATGCCGGGTCGGCTAACTTCAATATAGGTACGGTGGTGGAAGTGACAGAGGTGTTTACCAATCACCCCAACTGCCGCTTTGCGGAGCCGACATTGAAATTGAACCCTGTTGATGACGGTCTGTTCCCCATAGCAGACCGCAAAGCCGTGTGCTATACCAATTCGGACTTTGTGTTGGCTTCGGACTACAAAGACTGTGTCTTTGATATGGAATTGGCCTACATAGCAGCTATGGGTTTTGCCAAGACGAGTGCCCTCAAACTGGTGAGCGACAACTTGTCGTTGCATGCCTATCACGAGCTCACGAACGGTGTAGAGTGAGCAAACAATAAATAGATGAAACGGTTGGCGGTCATAGTGTCTGTCCTAATCCTTTGTACCCTCCTGACGGTCGGTGCCTTGGTTTTGGCGTTGCGCTCGGCAAGGGTGCAGACGGCTGCCGTGTCGTTATTGGCGGAGGAGATAGGTCGCTCTTTGGGCGTGGAGGCGCACATAGGGCGCGTGGATATAGACCCGCCGTTGTCACTCCGGTTGAGTGACGTCTATCTGGGTGACCGCAATAACGACACGTTACTATCCGTGCCGTCTCTGCGGGTACGCTTCAACCCCTTCGCGTTGGAGGATAACCGGTTATCTTTCCCCTTGGCGGAGATAGGACAGCCGTACATACGCATTGTGCAGGATTCGACAGCCACTAATCTGGACTTCCTGCTCAAAGCTTTTGCGTCGCCTAATCCGAAGCCGTTGCCGTATGCGGTCGAGTTCCGTAAAATAGCCCTTTTGAACGCGCGGGTGCGCTACATACGTCCGGACAAAGGCACGGATGTCATACTGTCGAATATACAGACCGATTTGGGTTTCCGCTATGCGGGTAAGGACTCGTTGGCGGCTTCGTTGCGACTTTTGCATGTCAAAGCACAGGTAAATCGTTTTAACGGCTACGTGGAAGGGGATTTTCACGGTTCGTTGGACACACTCTATGCCGACCAATTGAAGGTGGTGTACCGTCATCAGCAGATTGTTACGGGGTCTGTACGGGTAGATAACCCGCTGAATATGGACTCCCTATATGCGCATATCGACTGCCAGGATTTCTTCACGAACGAAGCGCTGTTGTCATCATTATTGGCTGACTTCCAAAAACATCCTATGGAAGTGCCCCGCGTGGTGTCACGTTTGGGAGATATACATTACAGGGGCAAAGTGGACGGCAGGTTGAAGGACCTTAAACTGCACGGCGCTTTCAAGACACGGTTAGGTACCGTTACGACGGATGCTTCTTTGATAGACTTGCGTAGGGTGGACGGTAAGGTTTCCACGCGTGACTTCCGGTTGCGTCACTTGTTACTGCGCTCCGAATTCGGCCGCGTGTCGGCTACCATGAACGTGCGGGCGACTTTGCCGAACGACAGTACACCGTTGGATGCCGCCTTACACGGCGTTATATCGCAATTGGATATACTCAATTATACCTATTCGGATATCTGTCTCGATGGCTCTGCGCAAGGAAAACGCTACACGGCCAAGGTGCAAATAGACGACCCCAACTTGGCTGTCCTGCTGGACGGAGATGCTGATTTGAACGAGCCCCTTCCTTATATGGATGCCACCATGTGTGTGGATCGTATGAATCTGGCTAACCTGCATGTTACCGATTCGGCAGGTGAGCACGCTGTGGCGTTACGAACACGCATGCACTTTCAGGCGGACGCTCCGCGAGAGGCTTTTATTGACCGTCTGACCGGTAAGATAGTGGCTGATTCGATCTATGTGAGCGGACAGGGAACGCAGGTACATATTCCGGAGTTTACTTTATCCGTTACATCGGACGAGACGCAGCACCATATCAAACTCTTCTCTTCGGCGGTGACGGCAGGTATAGACGGTGCTTTTAATTGGGCGACGCTACCGGCTACTGTTCGTGGTTTCGCCCATCAGGTATTGCCTTCGTTCGTGAGCGAGGCTCTGACGCATCAGTCGCCTAATGACTTGGATTTCTACGCTTATCTGCTTCAAACGGATGAACTGGTGGATGTGCTGGCGCCTAACCGGTTGAATTTCCTTACGACGCAGACATTAAAAGGTTATATACACGAGTCCGACTCGGCGTATGAGGTGCAGATGGTAGCCCCGTCCATTACACGGGGTAATACGGCGTACGATAACCTGACGTTCTATATGTCCAACCTGAATGCGGATAGGGAGATGGAAGCGCACTTATCCGTTGCACAGCATATCCTGTCTCACGACTCGACACGCTTGCGTGTGGACAGTGTGTCGGCTAAGGTTGATTTGTGGGCAGGGAACGACTCGCTGATTGCCATTATGAATATCAAAACACCTTCCGACGCCGACACACTGGCGGATTTAATCGTCCATTCGGTCTTCTCGCGCTACAATGACTTGCCCCTTATGGAAATGCACGTGATGCCTTCCACCTTCGCCGTGGGAACTAACTCATGGCAGATAGGTGACGCCATGATTCGCTACTGTGCGGCAGATACGTCGGTGCAGGTTGACCACATGGATTTGGCTACCGACAATCAGTCGTTGCACGTGCATGGCGTTATGTCCACACACCCGACGGACTCGCTATATGTGGAGATGAAGGATGTCGATTTGCATAAACTCTTGTCTGTTACTTCCATCGACAGAGCCATTGATATACGAGGTCTGATTAGCGGGTGGGTATCGCTTTATGGCGCTTTCTCGGACCCGAGCGTAACGGCTTCCGTTCGCATGCCTCACGGCGTTATTAACGGAACAGACCTCGGTTGTGTGTCGGCTCATGCCGGATTGGACGAGGAGGGAAATATATTGATTGATGGCTCAGCCGTTAAAGATAGTATGCAAATAGCCACCGTCAAGGGGTTGGTGACCGCTTCCAAACCTACTTATTGGGAGTTATATATTGATGCTAACGGCGCTCCGCTATCGTTTATCAATATGTGGACTAACGGTATATTGGACGACTTGCAAGGAGATGGGTATGGTCGTATTCATGTCTTCGGACGTAAGCTGCATACGTGGGTAACAGCCCGAGCTTATGCCAAGAACGCCGCTCTGACGGTACCTTTTACGGGGTGCCGGTATTTCTTCTCGGACTCGGTTATCCTGGATACAACGTCTATTTCGTTCCCCAAAATACAAATACGTGATTCAGAGGGGCATTGGGGTGTCGTGTCCGGCTTGCTGACCCATAATAATTTCAAAGACTTTAAGTACCATATAGCGGTAGATTGCAATAACCTGAAAGCGATAGACTTGTCCGAGGACAACCAACGTCTCTATTACGGTAGAGCGTATGCTACGGGCAAGGTGGACATATCCGGCGAGGAAGCGCAGACACGTATCAGTGTCAATGCCAAGACGGTGGGTAATTCGGATTTCTACCTTAATATGGCTACGTCTTCTTCGGCTTCTTCCACGGAATACATCACTTTCCGCCAACCCGATTCCGAAACCGAGACGGAGGAAGCGGAAGAGAAAGAAAGAGAAATGGCGAAGGCCAATTCGCATATCTTGCTGAACTTTGCCTTTGAAGTGGATCCGCAGACGCGGGCACACTTGGTACTTAATCCGCATAACGGCGATGGTATCGTGGGCAGAGGCGAAGGTAATCTGCGGCTCAATATGGATGCTTCTACGGGAGCGTTGCAGTTATTGGGAACCTATTCGTTGCTGGAAGGTACTTTTTCTTACACCTTAGGTAACTTGGTGCATCGTGACTTCACGATAGCCGAAGGCTCTACCGTCACTTGGTCCGGCAATGCCGCCAAACCGCTTCTGAATATAACCGCCAAATACCGTTGCACGGCTTCGTTAACGGACTTGTTCGGAGCGGATACCAAGAATATAACGTCACGCTCGTCCATCCCCGTTGATGTATGTGCGTATATAACGGGTCCGATGGATAACCTGGCTTCGCGTTTTGGTATCGAGTTCCCGCAGTCGGACGAGAGTGTGGCGGCTCAGATCAATGCTGTCATCAATACGGAAGCCATGCTGATGCGTCAGGTCATTTATCTGCTTATGTTCAACCGTTTTTATGCGCCGGAGAATATGAGCTCTGCCGGCTCGGGCGTGGGAACAACAGAAGTGTACTCCTTGTTATCTTCGGCAGTTACGGGACAGATCAATACGTGGTTGAGTAAACTGACATCTATGGTGAATGTCGGCTTTAATATGCGTGCCGAAGGACAGGGTGCAACGCAGTCGTACGAGACGCAGGCGAACATACAGATTCAACCTATTCCGCGACTGACTATAAACGGCAATGTGGGCTATCGCTATAATGATATGTCCAACCGTCCTATCTTCGGCGACGCCGATATAGAGTACGAGTTGACGGCGGACGGTAAACTACGTGCCAAAGTCTATACCCACTCGGTGGATAAATACTCGCTTCGTCAGTCCAGTATGCAGGAGGGAGTCGGTTTTGTCTTCCGTCACGATTTCAATCCGGGCGATGCCAAACGTCGCCGCGAACAACGACGTAACTCGGTGCTGGAGACATCAAAATAAGGTGCTTCACGCAGGAACGTCGTATTTCCTTTTTTCCATGTTGGTAAACACTCGGAAGACGAGTTGGCATGTCTTGGATAAATCAGGACAGGGAAATGGTCGAGAATATACTCATATTCGCGCCATTGGTTAAAGATGGTCCAATTATCTTCGCCGATGATTAGCGTGAACGCATGTTCAGGGTACTGTTTCTGCAATTCGCGCAACGTGTTGGCGGTATAAGACGGACGGGGTAGGGCAAATTCAAAATCGGAGGCATACAGCCCGGGAATGCCTTCTATGGCAGAACGAACACCGGCGAGCCGCTCCTGTTCGGGAGCCAACTCGCTGGTGTTTTTGAGTGGATTGTTGGGGCTGACCATCAGCCACACTTCGTCCAAATCGGTGGGTTCAACGACCCATTTAGCCAGTCCTACGTGCCCAAAATGCACGGGATTGAAGCTGCCGCCGTAAACACCTATTTTCATTAGCGTAACATTTTATTAGTGCAACGTTCTATTAGCGCAGCGTTCTACTAGCCGCTTGCGGCGTTCTACTAGCGTAAGCGTTCTTTAATCGCCTTGCTCTCTGCTTCGTAACCGGGTTTATCCAGCAGGGCAAACATATTCTTCTTGTAAGCTTCCACACCGGGTTGGTTGAAGGGGTTGACCATCAGCATATAGCCGGAGATACCGCAGCCGCGCTCGAAGAAATAGATGAACTGACCGAGGTTATACTCGTCCACTTTCTCGAAGGAAATTTTGATATTGGGTACACCGCCATCCACGTGAGCCAGCTGGGTACCGAGTTCAGCCATCTTGTTCACTTCGTCCACGCGTTTGCCTGCCAAGAAATTCAGGCCGTCGAGGTTCTGCTCGTCTTTGGGGAAGATAACGGTCTTGTTGCTCTTCTCGATAGAGATGACGGTCTCGAAGATAGAACGCTCACCGTCTTGAATCCACTGACCCATTGAGTGGAGATCGGTAGTCAAATCTACGCTGGCAGGGAAGATACCTTTGTGGTCCTTACCTTCGCTCTCGCCGTAGAGTTGTTTCCACCACTCGGCAAAGTAGTGTACTTTGGGGTTGAAATTAGCCATAATCTCTATTTTCTTGCCGAACTGATAGAGGGCATTACGCATAGCAGCGTATTGGCAAGCGGGGTTCTCAGCGTAAGGAACGTTGGCACCGGTGGCTTTCTCCATATCTTGTGCGCCTTTGATGAGGGCTTTGATGTCGTGACCGGCACAGGCTACGGGAAGCAGACCTACGGGGGTCAGTACGCTGAAACGACCGCCTACATTGTCGGGGATGACGTAGGTTTTGTAACCTTCTATCTCTGCCGTCTTACGTGCAGCACCTTTGGCTTTGTCGGTGATGCAGACGATGAGTTCTTTGGCTGCGGCTTTGCCTACCTGTTTCTCCAACAGTGTTTTGAGCAGACGGAAAGCGAGTGCCGTCTCGGTGGTCGTACCCGATTTGGATATGTTGATGATGGCAAACGTCTTGCCTTGCAGCAACTCCATGAGGTCAGCTAAGTAGTCTTCACCTATATTATTACCTGCGTACACGACGCGCGGGTTATTGCCGTTCATACCAAAGGTATGGTCCAACGCTTCGTTCACGGCACGGGGACCGAGGTAACTGCCGCCTATACCGGCTACCACGATAATCTCGGCTTTGGCGCGCAGTTGGTTGGCTGTGGCTTGTATATCGTCCAGAAAAGCTTCGGTAGTCTGACTGGGCAGATTAACCCATCCCAAGAAATCATTTCCTGCACCTTGCCCGTTCTCGAGCAGTTCATTGGCAGCGGCTGTCTCGGCTGCCAGACGCTCCATCGTTCCTGCGGGTACGAATGAAGCAGCGTTTTGTAAACAAAGTTTCATAATGTTATGTTATTTTATGTTATAATTTCATCATTAGCCGCTTGCGGCGCATCAATTCATCCTTCCATCAACTGAGTTTTTGTGTTAGTTCCTGAATAACAATCGTGGGTGATTGGTGTTCGTACAGGATAGCATACATGGCATCTACAATAGGCAGGTTGACGTGCATACTCTCGTTGGCAATGTGAATACATTTGGTACCGTAGTAACCTTCGGCTATCATGTTCATTTCCAGTTGGGCGGCTTTGACCGAATAACCCATGCCTATCATCTGACCGAACTGGCGGTTACGGCTGAACTTACTGTAAGAGGTTACGAGAACGTCACCCAAGTATCCGCTGGCGTCTATATCGCGGTGGGCGGCGTTAACGGCTTGGGCAAAGCGTTGTATCTCCTGAATAGCGTTGGCAATCAGTACAGACTGGAAATTATCGCCGTAGCGCAGACTCTGGCACATGCCGGCTGCAATGGCGTAAATATTCTTCATCACGCTGGAATATTCCAATCCCACGACATCTTCGCTGATGCAGGTCTTGACATAGTCCGTCTGCAACAGTGTTGCCGCTTGTTGTGCTTTTTCCAGGTTGGCACAGCCGATGGTTAGGTAACTGAGTCGCTCCAAGGCTATCTCTTCGGCATGACACGGACCGGCAATGACTGCCAGTTGGTCAGCTGTCATATCAAATTTCTTGGCCAAGTAGTCCGTCACAATCATGTTCTCGTCGGGAATCATACCTTTGACGGCGGTGATGATGGTCTTGCCGTTCATAGAACGACGTATCTTGCTGGTCGTCTGCTTGACGTACGGCGACGGGATAGCCAAAATCATGGTATCCGATGCCGATACAATCTTATTAATGTCGGTAGAGAAGTGGATGCGGTTGATGTCAAATTTGGCATTACTCAAATAGCCGGGGTTTTGTCCGGTTTGAATAAATGCGTCAATCGCTTCCTGGCGACGTATGTACCAATTGATTTCTTGTTCATTGGTCATGACAATCTTCGCCAGCGCTGTTGCCCAACTACCACTTCCTAAAATTGCTACTTTACTCATAATGACAGGTGATATTCGGCACTACTTTCCCAGCAACGCAGGGTTACGGTGCGCTGCATGAGGTTCGTGGTTGAGTTGATGACTGTGTACCAATAGACGGGAGGTGTGATGCGACGCAGGTCTTTCAATTCGATGGATTCCCCGTACTGCATCGTCCATACGGAAGGCGCAAAAGCGTTCAGTATGGCGGTGTCGGTCCGGAGCATCCAAGGTGTGGTGCAGCGTCTTACGTCACCGTAGAAAAGGTCTATCTTACCGTCTTTGTTGATAGGTATAGAATGACCGAATTCGCTGCGTGTATCGAAGTACTTGCTCAAATCGCCGTCGTGGAGCGAGCGCAGTACTTTGCTGTAATAGATGGAACTCATCAACTCCATGATGTCTTTTTCACTGTTTATCCGGTCGTATTTATCTTGCATAACTTGTATTCGTCCGTATCCGGCACCGAATTGTGATTTCTTGCGGAAATCTTCGGCTATGTAGAAATTGGCTTGGAAATACTGTTTGGGCGTGAAGAGAACTTTGTTGTCTCCGAACTCAATCAGTCCGTAGTTGCCGGTCGTGTCGCCGACCATGAAACAGCGGTTCCACGATTTCTGTCCTTCGCCGAGGTAGTTGTATATATCCAACTCGTCCAACAGGGCGACGGCTTCGTCCACGGTGGCGCAACGGGAGGCAAGGTAATAAGGCAGTTGGCGGATAAAAAGACGTGTCTTGCCGGGATTGGTACCGGGGCATAACTCAATCAGAGTGCCGTCTATACCTTCTTCGTACGGACGCATATTAACCTCTATGTAAAAACCTTTTTCGTTGAGTATATCCATCGAGCCGTTCCAAGGCATCGTCTTGGCAAAGGACTTGGGAACGCCTTGGGCTTTGACGGTTGCAAAATCGGGGCAATCGGCTGCATAGGAGTAGAAAAGGTGCATGGTGCGGTATTTGCCGCCTGTTGTGTAGAAGACATAAACAGGGTGTTCACTGACGCTCAAATCCATATTACGTCCAAATACAAGGTCTGTTCCTAACTGCTTGCAGACAGCGGTGCAGCCCGAGTTGTCCGGCCACGCTTCGGGGTGGGTAGCCATATACTGCTCAAACTTGACAGGGTCTTCCGCCGTGATGTCTTCCAGTATCTCTACGACATAGTCGCCCAATACTCTGACGGGCAGGTTGTCGCTTTGGGGTTCTTCGGAGTTACCGGAATCCGGTCTGCACCCGGTAAACAGCAGTAGGACAAGGGCACCAAGGCTCCAAATGATCTTTCTCATCTTGCAATTCTCAATTAACTTCAGGTTTCATAGTGGGGAAGAGTAGCACTTCCTGGATGGTCGGTTGTCCGGTCATCAGGATAGCCAGACGGTCGATACCGATGCCTATACCCGAAGTGGGGGGCATGCCGTATTCGAGGGCACGCATGAAGTCGTGGTCAATGACCATGG
>JAGHSG010000089.1 GCA_018066005.1 Bacteroidales bacterium
GTACAATATTTTTTTGAATTATACAAATATTTTCTTCACTTTTAAGTAAATTTCTTCATTTATAAGTGAAATTTAGTATATCCTACTAATTAATATCTAACATTTATTGCCGATTATTAAGAATTAGGATTATTTTATTCCTATAAATTCGCTAATGGGTTGGATTTGTGCCACATTTCAGGAGGGAGTCAAAGTCTTTTTACATACTGCATGACAGGGAATACATAGAGATGATTCTATACGCTTTGCAAGCCCACGCATACATGCTCCTTCCCCCGTAAGGAAAACACCTCGACGAAAGATAGCACCTTGAATATCAAGAGGTAACAACACATAGACGCGTTCAATAAAACGAATAAGACTTTCAATATTACGAGATAAACAATGAGAAATCTCCTGATAGCTAACAGGAATACGCATTGGGAGAGCAGTCACCCTATTTGGGGCAAGCACAATATAAGGTTCAGGGGCATTCTCCAACTCTGAAATAGCAGAGCCAACAGCGGACAAGACTTTCTTGCCGATAGGCTCATCTATTCGCACATTGTGCATACGAGACATATATACGATAATGTCATTAAGAAAAGTGTCATAAGAAGTGGAAGTAGAACGAAACGACAAAAGTCTCCCATTGGATATGATAGCAATATCTGTTGTGTACATACCGATATTGACAACCATACATGTCTCAGGAGTCCGCACATCAATTCCATTTCGAATGGCAGAAGCCATATATTTGTTTAATGCAAGTTTACCATGACTTAGCACGGTGATAGAAACGCCAACACTACTTGCAAAATCTCTTATCGCTCGTAACATAACATACGAAATTAAGGGTTACTTTACATGGGAAAGTATCTCTGTAGCACGTTCTTTCCACTGTGCGTCAACATACTCATCGAAATAGCGGCTTCGTCTCCAGCTATTTTCATTAAACGGCAACTGAGAAACATACTCAAAAAACTCCTTGAGGTAGAACTCCTGGTCTTCATACGAAGCCGACTGATAGAGTTCCTTCCAATCCAGATGCTCCTTCATTTCAGCAACAAACTTCGGAGTCCAAGCGGTGTTCTTCGTCTTGTCATCCCAATGCCAATACAAAGCAAATGGACGGATAATATCCGGACTTTGCAGGGCAAGGGAACGATTCGTAGAAAGTTCCTCCCAATCCAGTTTGTCCGCAAACTTACGGAGGAGAGATTCCGTCCACAGGACTTTTTCATTGGAAGAAAGTTCTTTCCAATCTACTTGGTCTGCATACTTGGTAAGCAGTTCCTCTGTCCAACTCAATTCGGAAGACAATTTCTTCCAAACAGCGCGCTCACGTAGAGCACAAATTTGATCTTTAGTCATACACATAAAACGGTTATAAATTAATAATGCAGCGTGACTCCATTTCTGAATCACGCTGCAAAATTACAACTTCTTACTGCCAAATTATTGCAGTGGTGCAAAAAATATCATTTTTTTTGATTTTTACGAAAGTTTCTCACTTTCCATGTACCCGGTGTTAGCATATTGCTCCGGATCGATGCCATACTTACTCTCAAAGAGTTGACGGATTTGGGGGATGTACTTAGACTGTGCCAATGGGTTGGTGGGCGTTGGAGCCACCAATTCGACAAACATTCCTTCTTCCAATCGCAGACCAACCTTGTTGACCTTGCGCTTTACACTAATTTTCCAAAGTGCCATAATGAATAATAATTTAGATGTTAAACAATTGCAGCGTGACTCCATTTTGAATCACGCTGCAAAATTACGACTTCTTACTGCCAAATCGGTTCAACAAGAAGAAAATATTTTCAATTTCTATAAGGATAAATGATTAGTTGAGACTATATCAAGGAGATTCTTAAAGTCACGTTCGATATTCTCAAAAAGTTTCCCACTATATAGGTCAAATATCACTTCATCTTTCTGCCAGTTTGAATATCCCTTACACTTACGATACGAAGGCCATCTTGACGTCCTGTCTGTTCCACATTTCCCAACTAGTTGGTCATATGTATCATTCTTGGGATATTTATCATCATCCCTCTTGTCAATATAACGGAAGCCACATCTAAGTTCAGAAAATTTTGCATCACCGAATAAGAATGTAATTTCGAAAGTTTCCCACTCTGGCCTTCTAAATGAAAACGCCTTATATATATGATCCCAATCGTAGCCGTTTTCATATAAGATTAAACCTGATTTTTTTGCGAGGTCTTCTAGTTGGGGAAGAAGTTGATTACGTATAGCACAGCTCAATAAACTATCAAAATGTTTCTTAAACTTTCTCAGTTTTATCATATCGTCTGGTCCTGCACATAAAGTATAGGCTGCAATGATTGATGGTGATTCTGATTTTTTTGTTGTTAGTTTAGAAATTAAATCGCTATATTGAGCAATAGCCTCACGAACTGATGTTATTGCAGTAGGCTCATTCAAGCAAGCCTTTATCCAATTCTGAATGTGTTCTTTATAGCTAATCCGAGTATATTCGTTATCAAACATAGTAAAAAGAGAGCCTCGGGATGCCTTCTTCCCTCCCAATGTCAAGTAAAGAATATGGTATTTTGAAATTTTCTTAGATCTCTCAGCAAATTGTTTATAACGGTATAATTGTTTTTCCTGGTCTTCCGCATAGATTTTATTTTCTACAATAATGGCAGTATCTCCAGATTGAATTAATAAATCTATACGACCACCATAGGTATAGTCTTTGTTTATATTGCCATTGCCTATGACATACTCATAATCAACTACAGCATTTGTTGTGTCAAAGTTTTCAATCCCTGACAATTTTGGAATGAATTTGAAAAATAACTTTAAAAACAAATCACCTTTTCCGTGCGAACCTTTAGGATCAAGCAAAAAAGCAATGAAAGCAGAATGAGTATGTACCTCATCCGTCTCCATTCTCATAATTGAGAAGATATTAAATTTCTCATTATCTTCTTGTAACAGAAACTTAACTTGATTCAATTGCTCTTGTGTCATACGTATTATAAATTTTTATTATACATTTCTACAATTTCTTCGCTCTCCTTCTTCATTTCGTCGGCGAGTTTTTTCGGTTCCAAGACCTGCACGGCAGAACCATGGGCGCGGAGTTCCTGCTTGAACTCGTAGTTAGGCACGAGGTAATACTTGAAGATGGAATACTCATCCGTACGCTCGGTTTCCTCCTGCGAGGAGTGCAGCGGCAAGGAACGAAAGTAGTTGGCTTGCCAACTGTTCACACGAATGGTGACGAACTTCGGTTTCTTATGGGCATCGCTGACACCAACAATCGGAGCAAAGAATTCTTCCGGATTGAAATCCACCGGCATCTTATAGGGAGTGTCGGTTGCTTCCAGATTCTCGATGCGGTCAAGCGCATAAACAACCAAGTCGGGCCTCTCGGACTGACCCAACATATACCAACGTTGGCGATACACTTTGACACAATAAGGCTTAACCATAAACGTTGAAGGATAATCCTTGTGGAAACTTTGGTAGGTCATTTCTAATTCCACTTTATCCCGCATCGCCTCAATGATAGTAGTTAAGAATCGTTGTCCGGAGGGAATTTTCTCAAACAAAATTTGCCGTTTGAGATGGTGACTTTCATTAATCAGGTTGTTGATGGCAAATGTATTCAGCATCCAGGCCCGAATACCGCCTTGCTCCATATCGTCCGCGTTCTCAATGTAATAGGAGCGTCCGCGTGCACGGTCACAACTGATAACAATCTCGAACATATCCTCAATGGCGTTTTTCCAATTGTGGAACGTGCGCTCGGGAATACAACTCTCGCCGTGATGATTAAGGGTCGTGTTACGTGCCCATTTTTCATCAATCTCTTTGCGTGTGATGTGATCGGCAGTATAGATGGTATCTGCCAACCAGATATAACACCTAAATAACAATGCGGAATTAAGTTTTGCCATGATTAGTTTGATTTATCGGTGCAAAAGTAATGATTCAAAATGCCAAATTATGGCAATTAGATGAATAAATTGCACTTTTTTTCCTTTCCGCCTGCAAAGGTTCACAAATTATTCATCAAATCTGCTATTCCTTCTTCCAAGTCGCGATAGGTTGTTTCAAAATCGCCGGTGTACCACGGGTCCGCTACATCCCTATGCAATAAGGTTTGCACCTTGGGGGACGACATGGGCAGGTTACGGATATTATAGCGCTCCATGCAAATAATCCGGTCATAGAAATCATAATCGGCACGTGTTATCTGTCGTGCCACATGGGAAGTAAAAGGTATGCCATGGGTGGTAAGACAGCGTTTAGCGGGCGGGTAGATATCGTTGCCCAATTCTTCCGTTGAGGTGGCGCAAGAATCAATCACAAACTCCCCGTCGCGCCCTTGTTGCGCGACGGCATATTTCATCATCATCTCCGCCATGACAGACCGACATATATTGCCATGACACACAAACAAAATCTTCGTCATTCTTTCGTTATTACTTGGACTTGGGACTGGCCAGGCGGATAACTTCTTCGGCGATGCGGCGGGCGGAGTCGGTTTGTGCCATAGCGCGGGCGTTGGCACTCAGTTCAGCCAAGCGGGCATCGTCTTTGATGAGGTCGAGGGCGACATCGATAAGCGTTGAGCGTGTAGCGTTGAGCGAGGACGGTTGCGCGGCATCGGCGTCTTTGACGAGGACGGCGGCGTTCTTATTGACGAGTGCCATGGCATTATGCGTCTGGTGGTCTTCCGCCACATTAGGCGAAGGTACGAGGATGGCGGCCTTGCCCAACAGACAAATCTCGGAGATAGACGAAGCCCCCGCACGCGAGATGACCAAGTCGGCCTGCGCATAGCGGTCGGGCATGTCGGAGAGGAAAGGTAGGCAACTGATGTTGTTGTGCGCCTGCGGCGCTTGTTGGGCGGCTATGCCGCTTGTTGCGCCACTTGCGTGGCTCTTGTTGAATTGTGTGAGTGCTTGTTGGCAGCGGTCGTAGTACGTTTTGCCGGTTTGCCAGACAACATCTATACCGGCTTGTGCGAGGGCGGGGAGTCCGGCTATGATAGCGTCGTTAATCGTCTTGGCACCTAACGAGCCGCCGATGATAAGCAGCGTCTTGCGTCCGTTATCAACACGCTTGCCCGAAGTGAGGTTCTGGCGCACCGGGTTGCCGGTGAGGATGATTTTGTCTTTGGGGAAGAAACGTTCCATCCCCTCGTAAGCCACACATATCTTGGCGGCATCGTCTTTAAGCAGTTTATTAGTGACACCGGCAAAGCCGTTCTGCTCCTGCAAGAGGATAGGTATGCCCATCCTGGCTGCCACTTTCATGGCCGCTCCGCTGGCATAACCGCCTACACCTACACCCACATCGGGGCGGAAATCGCGGATAATCTTCTTCGCCATCCGCATTGACCGCCACAGGTCAATCAGCACGCTGATATTCTTCCACGGCTGTGCGCGATTAAAGCCCCGTACGGGCAGACCGACAATAGGGTAGCCCGCTTCGGGTACACGTTGCATCTCCATACGTGACAAAGCACCTACAAAAAGAATGTCCGCTTGCGGGTCGAGTTCTTTGAGTGCGTTAGCAATACTGACGGCGGGGAAGATATGTCCCCCTGTTCCGCCTCCGGAAATTAAGTATCTCATTGTTTTATCGGTTAATCGGTTAGTCGGTTAATCGGTTAATCGGTTTTTTTACAGTTCACCGATTCACCAGTTCACCGGTTCACCAGTTATAGACTTTCTGACAGTTCGGGGATGTCGTTTTGGCTCTCCAAGACGGACCGGGTGACACCGGCTTTGAGTTCGTTCTGCTCGCGTGCCACCGCCATCATAACCCCGAAATACAGACTGGTAATTAGAACACTCGTTCCACCCTTGCTAATCATAGGCAGGGGTTGTCCCGTGACGGGTCCCAGTCCGACCGCCACAGCCATGGAGATAAGTGCCTGACACGTTATCATCAACGCCAAGCCCATCGTCATCAGCATGGCTTGGTAATCGTCGTATTTACTGCTGGAAAAACATGCCCGTATCAGAATCATCAGGTAGAGAACAATCAGCAAAGCCCCACCTATGATGCCTGTTTCCTCCACGATGATAGCGTATATATAGTCGGCATACGCCAAGGGCAGGAAGTCACGTTCACGGCTTCGTCCGGGCCCCACACCGAAGGGCGTTATACCCCCGCGCATGACAGCCACTTTGGCGATAGAGCGCTGGTAATTATCATCGGTTAGTTTGAATTCAGCAGCGGGTTGCTTATGTTCGGCAATCATATCGTCAATACGTCCGACCTGCGTGATAGCGCGGTCGAAGGGCTTGGGCAAGTCTCGCTTGGGTTGTACAAACGCGAACTCCACCACGAAATAGAAGAGCAGCGCGAAGGCGACAGCCGAGGCGCCGGTGATGACAAGGTACTGCCACGGCAAGCGTGCCAGGAACCACATCAGGAACACGATACCTGCCATCAGGACCGCCGTGGACATATTGCCGGTCATAACGGGCAGGCAAACAGCCACCGTTATACCTAACGTGATGAAGAAATATTTCTTGGCATCTTCTTTGGAACGGATACGGGCTAACAAGTCTGCCACCACGATAATAAGTCCCAATTTGGTTATTTCGGACGGTTGGAACTCAATTCCGAACAAGTTAAGCCACCGTCCTGCCCCGTTGTGATAGACGACAAACGGATTGCCGGGAATAAGCATGGACAGCAACATAAACCACGATACGATAAGGCATATATACCCACCCAAACGAATCCACGGAGTAGAGACGAATTGCACCAGATAAGCACATCCGATACCCATTACGATAAAGAGTATCTGCTTCAAGATAGGACTTAATGTACTATGCGGGTCGGCATACGCCAACGTACTCCCTGCGCTGAAGAGGGCAATAATAGCCACCACGATGAGCGTGAAGAAGAGTACCCAGAATGTTTTGTCGATGTATTGGCGAGAGAACATAGATTAGCGTTTAGAGTTTAGCGTTTAGCGTTTAGAGTTTAGAGTTTAGAGACTTCTGCCATGAATTGGTCGCCGCGGTCTTCGTAACTGCGGAAGAGGTCGAAACTGGCGCAGCAGGGCGACAGCAGGACCGTATCTCCGTCGTGTGCCGCTTCGTAACAGGCACGGACAGCGTCTTGCAGCGAGTGGGTGTCGATGATTCGGAGTCCGAACCGGTCGAAGTGTTCGTGGAGTTTTTCGTTGTGCAGTCCCATGAAGACCAGCGTATGGCATTTTTCGCGTACGAGGTCGTCTATCTCTGAATAATCATTTCCCTTATCCTTACCGCCGAGAATAAGGACCGTAGGCGTCGTCATGCTCTCCAAAGCATACCAACACGAATTGACATTGGTGGCCTTGCTGTCGTTGATATAACGCACACCTTTGACCGTTGCCACGTATTGCAGCCGGTGACTGACTCCGGCAAACTGCATCAGCGACTCGCGAATAACATCGTTGTTGATATGCAGAATCTGTGCCGCAATGGAGGCAGCCATGGAGTTGAGTTGGTTATGTTTGCCGCGCAGAGCCAGTTGTTCGAGGCCTATCTGTAGCGGTTCGACCTGCTTGTCTGCCGCCACGAACATATTCTTGCCGTCCGTATAAGCCACATTGTGTTCGTTGGTCCCGAAGGGGTAAAGGGTGGCTTGCGGATGAATACGTGCTATCTCGCGATTGATAACGGGGTCTTCCGACCAATAGATAAATGCCTGTTGCGGTGTCTGGTTCTGCGTGATGCGGAACTTGGCATTGACGTAGTTCTGGAACTGGAAATCGTATCGGTCCAAGTGGTCCGGCGTTATATTGAGCAGGATGGCTATGTCGGCGCGGAAATCGTACATATTGTCCAGTTGGAACGAACTGAGTTCAATGACGTAGTAATCGTGTTGCTCCTGCGCCACTTGCAGAGCGAGCGAGTTGCCTATGTTGCCTGCCAGTCCGACATTCAGCCCCGCCCGATACAGCATATCAAAGATGAGCGATGTGGTGGTCGTCTTACCGTTAGACCCCGTGATGCAAATCATCTTGGCATCGGTATAACGTGCTGCAAACTCAATCTCCGACAGGATAGGCGTGTGCTGCGCCATCAGTTTTTGTATCAAGGGAGCGTTAAGGGATATGCCGGGGGATTTGATGACCTCGTCGGCCTTCAAGATGAGCGCTTCCGTATGATGCCCGCTCTCAAAGGGGATATGATGTTCGTTGAGCAACGCCTGATATTCGGGTTTGATGGTCCCCATGTCGGAAACAAAGACATCCAAACCTTGTTTTTGCGCGAGGATAGCCGCTCCGGCTCCGCTCTCGCCTGCACCTAATATAACTATTCGTTTCATCGTATTTTCAATGTCAAGATAGTAATGGCTGCCAAGATAAGGGTGACAATGCAGAAGCGCAGAACGATTTTAACTTCGTGGTGCAGATCATGTTGCCCCTTGAAAAATATACTGCACGTGGGGTCGTTTTTGAGTACCTGTTCAACCGAGGTGCGGAAATGGTCATGCAGGGGCGTACGTTTCCAGACGCGGCAGTGTTGCCCCTTCCCCTTCATAAACTTATACACCTGCGTCTGCACGATAACGCTCACGCTCTCCATAAGGAAAACGCCGCACAGGATGGGTAACAGCAGTTCTTTATGGATAATAACGGCACTCACGCCAATGATGCCGCCGATGGTCAGACTGCCGGTATCTCCCATGAAGATTTGTGCCGGGAACCCGTTCCACCATAGGAGACCTATCAGCGCCCCGACAAACGAACTGAGGTACACTACCAACTCTTCGGAGACGGGTATATACATAACATCAAAATAGTCGGCAAAGACAACGTTACCGCTCACATACGCGAGGATGATAAGTGCCGCCCCTATAATCGCCGAATTGCCGGCACACATACCGTCCATACCGTCGTTGAGATTGGCTCCGTTGCTGACGGCTGCCACAACGAGAATGGTCAGCAGGACAAAGAATATCCAACCGGCGCGGTACTTGTTGTCTTCTCCCAAGAAAGAGAACATATCGGCATAGTTGCAGTTATGATTCTTGACAAAAGGAATGGTCGTCTGTGTGGATTTGACTTCGGGTGTCTTATACACCACGGTGGTGTTGTTCTCTATGCGGGTTGTGACCTGTTCGTTCATAACCGTTACGGGGCTGTAACGCAGGGTGAGTCCGACAATCAAACCTAACAGGACCTGTCCGAATATCTTAACCCATCCGTTCAGACCGTCTTTATTTTTGCGGAAGGTTTTGATATAGTCATCCGCAAAGCCCAAAGACCCTAATATGACGGTGGTGAGAAGCATCAGTAACATGTATATGTTACGCAGGTTTCCCATCAATAAACACGGGATTAAGATGCTGACAATAATGACAATACCTCCCATAGTAGGTACACCTTTCTTGGCCACATTAAAGGGGTCTAATTTTTCATCGCGTTGGGTCTCGGAGATATGTTTGCGTTTCAGTAAACCGATAAAATATCTTCCGAACCATATACTGACGAGAAGGGCTAATACATTGGCAATAATGGCGCGAAACGAGATGTAGGTTATCAGTCGCGCACCCGGAAAATCGCTTAATTGAGAAAATAATTGATAGAGCATATTAACAGTATTTTTTTACTATTTCGTGGTCGTCAAAGTGGTGCTTGACCCCCTTGATGATTTGATAATCTTCGTGTCCTTTGCCGGC
>JAGHSG010000018.1 GCA_018066005.1 Bacteroidales bacterium
GATAACTACCGCGTTGTAGTTTTCAAAGATATGTCGGACGGTTCGCAGTTCTTCAGCCGCTCTACCGCCGCTACCAAGGATACCATCGAAATCGAAGGTACTACCTATCCGTTAATCAAACTCGAAATTTCCAACACGTCTCACCCCTTCTATACGGGTAAGTCCAAACTGGTGGATACCGCCGGTCGTGTGGATAAGTTAATGAGCCGTTACGGAGATCGTAAACGTAAGTAATCGTAGCTTATATATAAGGGGCTGTCAACGGAATGTCAGACAGCCCCTTATTGATTTTTAGCGCTATGAAAAAAGAATTATTTTCAGAAATGTGGCGGATGACACTGTGGAGTGTTATCTTGTATGCCGCGTTGTTTTTGTTGCTGTGGTTCGTTGAATGGATTCATCCGGAATTGGCAGGAACTTTCCTTCAATGGTCGGATAAGGCTTTCTTGGTTGGTATTCCGGCATCTATATTGGGTACGGCATACGTGTTGACTATTCGTAACCCGCGCAACTATTTAGGTTTTTACGAGGGTATTATTATGTCCCTCTTCCTCAGTTGGCAATTCTTCCTGCAAGGCAGTTTTGACCTTGTGGTGTTATATATAGCGGTATTTATACCGTTCCAGACGTATTCATTGGTGCGTTGGCGCAAGGATACGCTCTTCGCGCACGAGAGCGCGCAGGCGAGCGCGTTCATGCCCGCGTTCCTTAATAAAAAATATGCAATCATCACCCAAATAGTCGCTTGTCTCGTTGTGGCTGCCGATTATATCCTTGCCACAAAAGTTATCCGCAACGACGGCTGGTGGGATGGTTTTGGCATCAAATTGGCAGGAGCGTGTACGATAGCTTCGTCACTCTTGGCAAATTTCTGGATGATTTACAAGAAAAACGACGCTTGGCTGTGCTGGGTGTTCTATTGCATAGCAGGATTGATTTTGTTCTTGCTGATTGGTAATGTCTTCTCCATTGTTCTGTTCGCTATTATGCTGATTGTGAATGCCAATGCCCAAATAGCATGGCTTAAAGCTACCAGCGTGGATAATTTCGGTTGGACAGGCAGTCGGGACCGTATTGAGAAGATGTTGGAACGCCATAACCAACGCCTGTTGTTGTTAGATGGTCGTAAAGAAATTGTGCTGCAACGTCAGGAACAGTGGTTATTGAAACAGTTGGAGCAGAACAGAATAAAACAGAAAAATTTGTTGACTCAGAAAAATGCCGTTCAAGTTAAGTTCGGGCATATTGTAGATGTGGTGAATAGACGCATCTTTGATGGCGAATTGGAGATACAACATGGCAAGATAACCCGTGTTACAGAGACGGTTGTACCCTCTACAGCTCCGTATATTCTGCCCGGCTTTGTGGATGCACATATCCATATCGAATCCACCTTGCTCCTTCCTGAGTTCTACGCTCGTATGGCGGTAGAGCAAGGTACGGTGGGTGTGATTGCAGACCCCCATGAGATAGCTAATGTGTTAGGTATGGACGGGGTTAAGTATATGATTAACAACGGCAAGAAAGTTAATTTCCACTTCCATTTTGCAGCTTCCAGTTGTGTGCCGGCTACGCCTTTTGAGACAGCAGGTGCCGAATTAACCGCCAAAGATGTGAAGGAACTGCTCAAGATGGATGAGGTCTATGGCTTAGGCGAGGTAATGAATGTGCCCGGCGTACTGAATAAAGACCCCGAACTGATGCGTAAGATAGAAGAGACCTTAGCTTGTGGCAAGGTGGTGGATGGACACGCTCCCGGCTTGAGGGGAGATGCCTTGAAACAATATATCGCTGCCGGAGTATCTACCGACCATGAGTGTACCACCCTGGAAGAAGCCCGCGAGAAAGTGCAAAACGGTATGTATGTACTCTTGCGCGAAGGTTCGGCTGCTTGTGACTTTGACAAATTGATTCCCCTTATCAGCGAAGCCCCCGGTAAGATTATGTTCTGCTCGGATGATATGTATCCCGATGAAATTAGTAAGGGCTATATCAACGAACTCTGTCGCCGTGCCGTACACAAAGGTATAGATGTTATGGACGTGTTGACGGCTGCTTGCGTTACACCGGTGCGGTATTATGGCTTGAAGCAAGGATTGCTGCAAACGGGAGATTCGGCTGACTTTATCGTGGTGGATAACATACGTGAGTTTAACTTGGCGGAGACCTATATCAATGGTAAACAAGTCGTTTCCGATGGTATCTTTACCGAGAAACTGATTGTGGATAAGACCCCATTGGAAGAGACTTATCCGAATCATTTCGTGGCAGACCCGATTACCGTGGAAGACTTGCACATAGCACCGCAAAAGGGTAAACTGAAAGTTATCAGCAGTATGGAAGACTCGCTCCTCACTCATCAGATTTTGGCAGATGCTAAAGTGGAAGATGGTAACGTGGTCAGTGATACGGAGCATGATGTTCTCAAACTTGTTTGCCTCAGTCGCCACAGCAAACAAAAACCTGCTATTGGGTTTATTCATGGTTTTGGGCTCAAACAGGGTGCTATTGCCTCTACCATCGGGCATGATAGTCATAACATCATCGCCTTAGGGGCAACGGATAAAGATATTGTCGATGCCATCAATCAAGTCATTGATTACAAAGGCGCGTTAGTCGTTTCGGACGGAAAAGAAATGGTTGAATTGGTGTTGCCTATTGCCGGACTGATGTCTTATCGCGATGGTGATAAAGTGGCACGACGTCACCAGCAACTCAAGAACATTGCTGCCCGAATAGGGTGCAAGTACAAAGCACCGTTTATGACGTTGGCTTTTATGTCTTTGAGCGTTATTCCTGAACTTAAACTGACGGATAAGGGGCTCTTTGACGGCAATAAATTTGAGTTTACGGACCTGTGGCAGTCCTAGTTGTCTAGTTGCCTAGTTATCTAGTTTCCTAATTCTTTATGCGTTACGAACTCAAACATCCCAAAGTCCAACTGCTCTACGAGGACGAGAACTTGTTAGTGGTCAACAAGGAGCGAGGCATCTTGTCCGTTGCCACGCATCCGGGATCTACACAACAGACGGTGTTCTCTATTCTCAAGGCATACGAACGACGCAAGAATCCGCGTAATGGCGTGTATGTCGTGCATCGGTTAGACCGCGAGACCAGCGGTGTCCTTGTTTGGGCGAAGAACCAGAAGATGCAGCAGTATATGCGTGCGTATTGGCGCGAGATTGTAACCAAACGCACTTATGTGGCGGTTGTGGAGGGCGTTCTTGACCAAAAAGAAGGGCAGATACGTACGTGGCTGACGGAGGATAAGAAGAATTGTGTCACCTATTCGTCACCTTACGATGACGGCGGGCAGTTGGCTATTACCAACTATAAAGTCATTAAAGAAAATCATCTGCCATCGGCCGATTCATCGATTCACCGATTCACCGATTACACACTCGTTGAACTCCACCTCGAGACCGGACGCACCAATCAGATTCGTGTGCATATGGCATCTATAGGTCATCCTGTTGTGGGCGACCGTAAATATGGTCACGGCAATGATAACAGTCCTGTGGACCGCCTTTGCTTGCATGCCAAGGTGTTGGAGTTTATCCATCCGGCGACGGAACAGGTTGTCCATTTTGAAAGCCCCATTCCGAAAGAATTTCGTAAATTAGTTTAATAAATCAGGACGGCGTTCCTGTGTGTGTTTGAGGGATTCTTCATAGAGCCACTCTTCCACTTTGGCTTGGTTGCCGGATATTAAGATGTCCGGCACTTTCCATCCTTTATACTCTGCCGGACGCGTATAAACCCCGGCTTCCAACAGTCCGTCTTGAAAAGAATCGTTCAAAGCACTTTCTATATCTCCCAAGGCCCCAGGAAGCAGGCGCACGATAGCATCCGTCATGATGGCGGCAGGCATCTCTCCTCCCGTCAGGACATAGTCGCCTATCGTATATTCTTTGGTAATAAAATGGTCGCGCACACGCTGGTCCACCCCTTTGTAATGTCCGCAAAGGATGATGATATTCTTGCAGAGCGAGAGCGTGTTGGCGGCTTTTTGGTCAAATTTCTCGCCGTCAGGAGCCGTAAAAATAACCTCGTCATAGTCCCGTTCGGCTTTGAGGGCGGAGATGCAACGGTCAATAGGCTCAATCTGCAGCACCATACCTGCGCCGAAACCGAAGGCGTAATCGTCCACTTTGCGATGTTTGTCCAACGTGTAATCGCGCAAGTTATGAACGTATATCTCCGCCAGCCCTTTATCTTTGGCCCGCTGAACAATGGAGTGATTGAGTGGCGACTCAAGCAACTCGGGACAACAAGTTATAATATCTATTCTCATAATCTAAACTCTCTATGGCACGGGGTCGTACCCGCTTCCTCCCCACGGGTTGCAACGCAGGATACGCTTGATACCTAACCAGCCACCTTTGATAACTCCGTATTTCATGACGGCTTCCACCATATATTGACTGCAAGTAGGGGTGTATCGGCAGGACGGCGGTGTCAGGGGTGAGATGCAGTAACGGTAGAAATAGACAGGTAATAGGAATATTTTTCTAATGATTTGTTTCATTGATTTTGTGAATGGCTTTGTGCATGGCTTTTTCGATGACCGAGTAGGGTTGCATCTGTTTATCCATGTAGTTAAAAGCAATCTGCCAAGTCTGTTCGGGTTTTTCATTCAGTCGCCATGCTTCGCGCATTTGTCGGCGAAGGCGATTCCTATCGACGGCATGTTTGAATAGTGCTTTGGGCGCCCATATCAGCACCTGCATCTTGTCGGCAGGCAGGTATGTAACACGTAACGGCCAAACGGTCATTTTTTTGCCTGCTTGATACAATTGCGCAATACGCAACTGTCCGCACAACTTGTTTGTTTTAGGAAAGGTGTGTCTCAAGGTAACGTTGCAAAGCGGTGGTTATGCCCGGACATTCGGGTGTGGGAGCTTGTATTTCGGCATGTAGTCCGGCGGCTTCTAATGTATTCAGCGTGCTTTGACCAAAGCAGGCAATAATCTTCTCGCCGTCTTTTAGATCGGGGAAGTTTTGCAGCAGGGCTTGCACACCGGACGGGGTGAACAGTACGACCATATCGTGGTCAAAAGGAACATCCTTGGGCCACTCGTCGGCTACGGTACGGTACATAATGGCGGGCCGAATGATGATATTCTTTTCTTCAAACTGCTGAATGGTGGCATCGTTATGAACATCCGACATAACCATCAGATATTTCTCATTGGGACGTCTGTTCATAGTGGGCAGCAGGTCCATAAAATTGTGATTCTCGCTGAAGAATACTTTACGCTTGCGGTATTGAATGTATTTTTGAAGGTAGTTGGCTACCGATTCGGAAATACAGTAATAATGCATCGTCTCGGGCACTTGCAGGCGCATCTCTTCGCAAAGACGGAAATAATGGTCTATACCCAAACGGGAGTTCAATAGCACAGCGGTATAGTCCAGCGGGTTGATGTGCTGTTGTCTAAATTCTTTCGCGTTGAGTCCTTCTACATGAATGAGTTGATGGAAATCAAATTCCACACCAAACTGCTTCGCCATTTGCGCATACGGATTGCGCTCGATGGTGGGCTGCGGTTGGGAAACTAAAATTTTACGGATTGTATTCATGTTCTGCTGCATTATAGTCAATTAAACCAATATTTTATAGGCGCCTGCCAGTATAATCACGGCAGGTAGAATCTCCAAATGAATGAAATAAAGTATCAAATAGGCGGTATTTGTCCAGGTGATGGGAAAGACTGTTGCCAATTTCCATCCCATAAGAATGAGGTAGATGACAGCGATTATCGTCAATAGTATCAACGTGATTTGGGAGGACAAGAATGGCATCAATAGCATCATGGCGAATAGGGTGAGACATACCAGTCCGCGGAAATCCAAATAGGTTCGGCTTAATGTTTGAAGGTTTGTTTTCCATCGGAAAGTGCCATTCACATACATAATAACTATACCCCTTAAAACATCCGTCAATAAAACAAGCAATGTGACGAGTAGTACCTTCCTTCCGGTGGTGCATAATGCCGGAGTTACGGCTAAAACAGCATAGATACCTGTAATGGCTATGGTCCCGATACCGAATAAATAGCCGGTTACGAATCCCATAACGGATATGGACTCGTCTTCGTAGTGCCTGCCTACACGGTCGGTTATGGCACGCCAACTATTGCGTACCATGTGGGGATGAACGGAAACAGTCAGCATCAATAAAGCCAAAAGGGTAAATTCAGCCCAGTAAAAAACTTGTCCTATGTTAGATAGCGGCGTCACGACGAATTGATTTACTCCATTCCGGAGCGTTTAATAAAGCAGGTATAACTTCTTCAGGGGAAGAAACAACGGTAAACATATCTTGTCTGTGGATGGCACGCATCATCTTCTCCTCCACCATCAAGTCCAAACAAGCCAAGAAACGGTCATAATAACCGTCTGTATTCAAAATAACCACGGGCTTGGTGTGAATGCCCAACTGTTTCCACGTCAGACATTCCGTCAACTCTTCCATCGTTCCTATACCGCCGGGCAAGGCGACCATAGCATCTGAAATATGCTCAATATATGCCTTGCGTTCATGCATGGTTTGGAACACGTGCGTCTCTGTCGAGCGAGGGTTGTTCCACCCCTCATCTACCATGAATTGGGGTATAACACCAATCACTTCCCCTCCTTTACGCAATGCTCCGTCGGCAATAGCGCCCATAAGCCCTATACCGCCGTCGCCATACACTAAACGGATGCCTTGTTCGGCAAAAATCTCTCCCAAACGCTCCGCTGCTTCAAAATAACTTTTGCGTATCTGATTGGAGGATGAACAATAGACTGCTATGGTATGAATCTCGCGCATATTCCAAAAAATCGCGCAAAGATACAAAAAAATTTGCATATATGAAAAAAAAACTGTACTTTTGCACCCAAATTCGTGCATTTTGCCCGTATTTGTGCTATGAGGAATATGTCAACATATGATGAAGCGGTCTTTCGTTTGCTTGAATTCCAAAGCTTGCATAAGATGCGTAATACACCGGAAAGACAACTTATCCTCAAACATATCGTTGCTCATTCGGGAGCGTTTATGGTGAAGGATGTTGTGGAGTGGGTGCAGAAAGATTTCATCAGCAAGGCTACGGTTTATAATACGTTGCAGATATTGGAAAAAGCACGAATCGTCCATTGCTTGCGTCAGCAACACAGCACGCGAGGCTTGCAGTATGAACTGACTTTGGGCGAAAAAGATACGATGCAGATTGTCTGCACGAAATGTGGGCGAGTCAGTAAAGTCAGAGATCACGCTATTGAAACGGCTGTGCGGATGAAAATATATCCCAATTTTATTATGAGCCGTTTCTCGGTCTATGTCTTTGGCGAGTGCAAAAAATGTAAAAACCGATTAACCGATTAACCGGTTAACCAACTAACCAAATAATAATATGTATTGGATTATTTTTATTACCTTTGCGGTCCTCAGTTGGGTCATTTCGCAGGGATTGGAGAACAAGTTTAAGAAATACAGTCAGGTTGGCATATCCATGACGGGTAAAGAAGTGGCTGAAAAAATGCTGCGCGACCACGGTATAACGGATGTTAAAGTTACGTGCGTGCAAGGACATTTGACGGACCATTTCAATCCGGAAACCAAAACGGTCAATCTCTCGGAGAGTGTCTATGCTTCGGCTTCTATTGCTGCTGCGGCTGTGGCAGCTCACGAGTGTGGTCATGCCGTGCAGCATCAGGTTGAGTATGCTCCGCTCAAGATGCGTACAGCCCTGGTGCCTGTGGTTAATTTTGCCAATCGGTGGATTATGTGGGTGTTGCTGGCAGGTATGATTTTCTTTGAATCTTTTCCGCAGTTATTGACCATTGGAATTGCTTTATACGCCATGACAACGCTCTTTGCTTTTGTTACGTTGCCGGTGGAAGTCAATGCCAGTCAGCGTGCTGTTGAATGGCTGGAAGAGAGCGGTATAGCAGATAGAGAGACTAAAGAGATGGCATCGGATGCTTTGCATAGTGCAGCCTATACGTATGTCGTGGCAGCACTTGGCTCCTTGGCATACCTGATGTACTTGATTCTCGGCTCAAGAAGATAAAACCATCATTAGCCACGCGAGTGGCGCATCAATACATCATTCGTCGTTCCGACGAGGCCCTGTAGCTCAATTGAATAGAGTGTCAGATTCCGGTTCTGAAGGTTCTGGGTTTGAGCCCCAGCAGGGTCACAATATGAAGAAATACGATTCAAACCAGATTATCCATGGCTGCATCACCATTGCGGTGATTATTGCGCTATATTTATTGGTACGCCGTTTGAGTGGCGTGTTAGTTCCGTTCTTAGTCAGTTGGTTCATCGCCTATATGCTTGTTCCGCTGGTGCGTTTCTTCCAATACAAGTGCCGATTCAAGAATCGTGGTCTGTCGGTAACGGTGGCGATGTTGGTTTTGCTGGGCATATTGGTTGGTTTTAACTTGCTTATTGTTCCGCCGATGATGGAGGAGATGGCGCATCTGTGCGACTATGTCACGGTACACTTGCATTCGGTGGATAAGTATCTGCCGACGGAGTGGGTAGCACAGTACCAACAGAATCAAGAGAATTTCAGTGTGTCGGCTTTGTTAGCCAATGATAATATTATGGAGGCTCTCCGAACGGCAGCGCCTAAGATTTGGCAGATGCTGACGAATGGCGTTAACGCACTTACCAATTTAGGTATCGTTATGGTGTGTATCCTGTACATCTTCTTCCTGTTGCTGGATTGGGAGCAGTTGGATGATGAAGTTTTGGCTATGATACCGGATAAATACCGTGCCAACGTACACATGGTTATGACGGATATATCCGTTAATATGCAGTCTTATTTCCGCAATCAAGGTTTGGTCGCATTGGTCGTAGGAATCATTTTCGGCGTTGGCTTTGAGATTATCGGTTTGCCGTTAGGTATTGTTATGGGAATCTTGATAGGCATTATGTCGATGGTACCTTACTTGAAGGCATTAGGTATTCCTCCTTGCCTGTTATTGGCTTTATTGGAGAGCGTCGAAACAGGTCGCTCGTTCTGGGTGTTGCTGTTGATTATGATAGGTATTTTCTGCTTCGCGCAGTTTATGGATGATTTTGTGCCGACACCTCGTATCATGGGTAAGGCGATGGGTTTGCATCCGGCTATTATCCTGTTGGCTTTGAGTGTTTGGGGCAGTCTGTTGGGCGTGATAGGCATGTTGATAGCCTTACCGCTCACCACCATCCTGATTGATTACTATAAACGCTTTGTTATGAAAATAGATCCGCGTGCAGAGGAGCAGGAAGTGAAGGAAGTGACGGAGGCTGCACCTAAAAAAGAGGTGATAAAGGAATAAAAATCTATTTTTGTACCTAAATTATTTGCGTATTCCAAATTTTTGTAGTACTTTTGCAGTCGTAAATGAAGAAATAACGACACTCTATTTAAATCACAAGCGGGCTTTTAGCCTTTTATAGACAAATGGACGACACGTCGTCAGTGTCCATAAAAGCCTTATATCGCCCGCCACTAAGAAACAAAGAGCACGACTGATTTTTGTGAACTCCGTATCTTCGTGTTGGCTGCATAAGTGTGGATAGCCCTACCGGCAAGTAGCGAAGCGGAATGCCCTGTTAGGGCGAAACACACAAAGGCGGGCAATTGTGATAAA
>JAGHSG010000097.1 GCA_018066005.1 Bacteroidales bacterium
CGATATATTCAGCGATAGATACTAATTGTTCTTTCATATTAACAAGCTACTTTTTCTAACCATTTAACCATTCCTAACATAATAGCCATGGACACGATACATACTACCAAGAATACTAACCAGCAATATTGAATAGCCCATGCGTTATACATGACAGGACCTAACCAAATAAACAAATTACCCAGAGCCGTAGCGCCTAACCACAGACCTTGGCACAAGCCAACCATGTGTCGGGGTGCTACCTTGCTGACAAAACTCAATCCGAGCGGAGAAATGAATAATTCAGCTACCGTAAGGAAGAAATAGGTTACAATCAATACCCACGGTCCCGATTTAGCCAGTCCGGCTGCTGCCATCTGTGCAACATCCAAAGCACGGAATTCGGTGCCTGAAGGATAATTATTGATAATCGAAATAATCATAAGGAACAGATAAGCCAGTCCTGCCACCGCCATACCAATAGCAATCTTACGGGGAGTAGAGATAGCTTTTCCTTTGCGTGCCAACGCCGCAAATATCCACATAATAGGCCAAGTCAGTACAATAACAAAGAACGGATTAAGTGCCTGCCATATCTCCGGAGCTATACTATCGGTTTGGATAAAGTCGCGAGCAAACACAGAGAGTGACTGTCCGTTTTGGTGGAAAGACAACCAGAAGAAGACAGCAATACCCAACACAGCGAACAAAGCTGCCATACGTTGTTTTATTTCCTGCGCCATGGCTTTCTTTTCTTCCGGTGTATATTCCACTACTTGCGAAGCTTCTTTCTTAGCTGGTTGTGGAAACATACTCTTGGTACTAAGGAAAATAACCAACGAAATCAGCATCGCTAAAACAGAGGCGATGAAGGAGTAATGAATACCCTGGTTGAAGACCATGATATAATCCTGACAGAAAGTTATGTTATCAACGAATTGATACCCTTGTTGCATAACGGCTTGCATCGTCTCCGTAAATTTCTGCGTTACTTGTCCATCAACCAAGTACTGGTGAGCCAATGACGCCATATCTGAATTGTACAACAGATAATGTTTATTCAGCCACCATTGCCGCAAGAGAGGAGCGACGAAAGGAGCAATTAAGCCACCTATGTTAATGAACACGTAGAAGATTTGGAATCCGGAGTCACGTTTATCTTTGGCAGCTTCCAAGGCAGCAGGTCCTTGTTTAGCCGCTTCGGCTTCATATTCATCATACATCTTGCCGACGATGGCTTGCAAATTACCTTTGAACAAACCATTACCGAAAGCAATCATCAGCAACGCAAAGCAGGTAAAGATTAGAATTGCCCACCAATCATTTCCTCCGTTCAAATCAGCAGAGAAAAGCGGGAAAGCCAAACAGATATAACCCAACGACATAATAATCAGTCCCCATTGGATGGTCTTGTTGTAGTTCTGCGTGCGGTCTGCAATAATACCGCCAACTAATGACAAGACATAAATACCAAAGTAGAAAACCGAATAAATAATGCCTGCTACACTATCGTTCAAGCCGAACTTGCTGACTAAGAAAAGCAGAAGGACAGCATTCATGATGTAGTAACCAAATCGTTCGCCCATGTTCGCCAAAGCGGCGGGGATGAGCCCCTTAGGATGATTTCTCATAATTGTATTGTTTTAGTTAGTTAATAATTGTGCACCAGCGGTGTTTATCTTTGGCACGGCCGTACTGGATGTCTTGCAGGGCTTGACGCAATTCCATCAAAACCGGTCCGGGAGCGGAGGATAACGTATAGGTGATATTCTTATCAGGGTCAATAACCTTATCTATGGGCGAAATGACACAAGCCGTGCCACATGCTCCTGCCTCCTGCAAGGTAGCTAGTTCTTCCAAGGGGATGTGTCTTCTTGTCACTTTCAGTCCGCGTTCTTTCGCCAATGTCATGAGCGAGTTATTCGTTATACTGGGCAGGATAGCCGTACTGCGGGGGGTGAGGTACTCGTTTCCACGTATGCCGATAAAGTTAGCCGCCGAGCACTCGTCTATATAACGATGATAACGACTATCCAAGAACAAACAATCGTACCCCAAGAGGTGTGCTGCTTCCGTTCCGCGGAACGAGGCGGCGTAATTGCCACCCACCTTGAGCTGTCCCGTACCGTAAGCCGCAGCCCTATCTACGTGCCTATTGACAATAAACGTTTGGCAGGGGATGGAGGCATTTCCTGTATGGGCGTTTCTGCTCTTGTAATACGGACCAACAGGCGAAGGGATAATAACAAATTCAAAGTCCCATCCGGGTCCTACGCCTAATTTGGGTGTTGTACCTATCAGCAGCGGACGGAGATAAAGTGTTGCTCCCGTTTCGTATGGCGGGATGAAGGCTATATTTTTCTTAACTGCCAATTTCACGGCCTTGCCGAATAAGTCCGTCGGCACAGGTGCCATGTACAACCCGACGGCAGAGCGTTGCATGCGTTCGGCATTGGCTCTCCAACGGAAGACACGAATCTTGTCATCCACTCCGCGGAAGACTTTCAGTCCTTCAAACGCTTCTTGCCCGTATTGTAACGCCGTAGCACAAACGTGCATCGGCAGTATTTTATCTTGGGTAGCAAAGGGTTCTGTCCATTCGCCTACGAGTTGTCCGTCCTTCCACTGTCCGTGAAAAGATGCCCGAACGATATAATCCGTCTCGGTGTAACTAAATTTCAGTTCTTCCCAATTTATATTCATTTTATCAGGGTCTCGGGACCCAATTCAAATAACGTGTCCAATATACTTTTTTCGTTTTGCCACGGATGGCGGTCTGTCCATGTCTGCCCCGACCAAGTAGAGGTAACAGGTAGCAGGTTGCAGGTTGTGGGTTGTAGGTTATGAAGCAAAGCCCATATTGTCTCGGTTAGAGCGCTGTTCAAATCAATCAGATACTTCGTTTCGCGTTCATAGAAAGGGCGCAGATAATCTTCATAGTAGAGGAAATAAGGCGTGTGTTCGTATGTTGAGCGAATAGCCATCCAGTGCTGATGTTGCCACCGCTGCTGGTAACTGATTTGAATATCGCGGGTCAGTTGTTTGCTCTCCACTTTGCAGACCGGAACAGTCAGGCGGATATTATTGCGCAAGAGGCACCGGTTGCGGAAGGTCTGCTTCTCAAAGGTCTCGTTTATCTCGATTGTTGCCGGCAGTTGGCGGTACCAACTGAGCGGACCTAAATATGTTGTCGGTAAGACCATTTGTTCAACTTATCAATTCCACGCATGCTGTCCGATACGGTTCCAACGGATGTGTCCTTTGAACCAAGGTTTATCTTTCTCTATGCTCAGCCAGATGAAGACGGGCCGTCCCACGATGTGGTCTTCCGGCACGAAGCCCCAGTAACGGCTGTCCGCCGATTTATGGCGGTTGTCACCCATCATCCAATAATAATCCATCGTGAACGTGTAGGTCTCACCTATCTTCATGGGTTGGTATTCGTACGCATCTGCGATACGTTTGTATAACCAATAATTATCTTCGGTTATGAGAACTTGATCGCCTTTACGGGGAATATAGATAGGTCCGTAATTATCTCGCGTCCATATATTATGTCCCAACGGATAGACTTCGCCACCCTCTGCCTCTGGTTGGAGTTGAATCATTTGGATATGCGGATTCTTCTGCAATTCGGCTTTCATAACCTGTGTGAGCGGGAAGAGATAGACGCCCGGACGGATTTGCTCGCGGTCATCTATACTGATACCTATTTTGTCCAAATAAGACTTGCCCAATATATGTCCGTCTGTTACGACATAATAATTATGCTGCCGTCCTTCGCGGTCCTGCTCGGGTTGACCATTCGTATAAACAACTCCGTTAATAATCTGCAAACTATCGCCCGGCTCACCTACACAGCGTTTGACGTAGTTCTCACGTCTATCTACAGGACGATAAACAATATCCCCGAAAACGCGCTTGCGCATCTCCACGTTCTCCTTGCCATAGTAATAGCAAAGGGTATAATAGTCGGGATTCTGCATAAGGGTGCAGACCGTGTCACCTGTTGGGAAGTTGAAGACCACAATGTCCCCCTTCTTGGGACTATCCCACCCCTGTAGGCGTTTGTATGCCCATTGAGGATTTTCTATGAACGACTTGCCGCCACCTAACCAGGCAGGGAAAGTATGTTGTACCAACGGCATAGACAGGGGCGTGTTGGGTACACGGGCTCCGTAACTCATCTTGCTGACAAAGAGGAAATCGCCTACACGCAGACTCTTTTCAAGGGATGAAGAAGGAATCTGATAGTTTTGGAACATATACAGATTGATAAAATAGACTGCCACCAAAGCGAAGACGATGGCATCTATCCACGAACAGAGGGTAAACAGTTTGGGATTGGTCTCTTTGTACTTGCGCCAAAAGCCCCAGTTGATATACTTGGTCGTAAACGCGTCCACGATGACGGGTAAAAGGATGAGCCAACCGAGAGATGCCCAGTCGCCCCATGCCACCCATATAACGAATGCCACATACAGCAGTCCCCAACAGATGGCTGCTATCCAACCCTTGCGAGGCACTTGTGCTATTCTATCTTGAAAACTTTTCATCAATTTATGTACTATTTATATATGTACAATGTACAATTTATTTCATAAAAAATCATTCCATCAATAGCCACGAATGTGGCGCATCATTAGCCACGTAAGTGGCGCATCATTTGTGACTTGCCATCTCCTCTGCTGCCAATACGGCACCGAGTGCAAAGCCCTGACGCCCTTTGGCGATATGTTTTATTTCGATGGTATCTTCGGGACTGTCCCAAACGACCGTATGAATACCTGCCACTTCACCTTCGCGAATGGATTCGATTTGTAAATTTGTAAATTTGTAAGTTTGTAAGTCATCCGCTAAAGTCTTGGCAGTGCCGGAAGGTTTATCCAGTTTATGAATGTGATGCACTTCCGTGATGGACGGGGTGTATTGGGTATAAGGAGCCAACAGCGCCGCCAGTTGTTTATTCAACTCAAAGAGAACATTCACACCGATGGAGAAATTACTTTTCCAAACGAGCCATTCACGCCCTGTTTGCTCTCTTAATTCATCATTCTTCATTCTTAATTCATCCACATTCCAACCGGTTGTGCCACA
>JAGHSG010000060.1 GCA_018066005.1 Bacteroidales bacterium
TGGTTTTGGATACCGAAGTTTACTCCAATACAGGTGGTCAGGCATCCAAGGCTACACCTCTTGGCGCTATTGCCAAGTTCGCTGCCATGGGTAAACGCGTGCGCAAGAAAGACTTGGGTATGATTGCTACGACTTATGGTTATGTTTATGTCGCTCAAATCGCTATGGGTGCTGACCAGGCGCAGACGTTGAAAGCCATCCGTGAGGCAGAGGCATACCCCGGACCGTCTCTTATCATCGCATACGCTCCGTGTATTAACCACGGTCTGAAAGCCGGTATGGGTAAGAGCCAAGCCGAGGAGGAGAAAGCCGTCGAATGTGGTTACTGGCACTTGTGGCGTTATAATCCGCAACTGGAAGCCGAAGGTCAGAATCCGTTCCAACTCGACTCCAAAGAGCCGCAGTGGGATAAGTTCGCCGACTACTTGAAGGGTGAAGTTCGTTTCGCATCGGTTATGAAACAGTTCCCGAATGAGGCTGCCGAACTCTTCCATGCCGCTCAGGAGAATGCCCAGTGGCGTTACAAGAGTTACCTCCGCATGCTTGGAACGAAGTGGTAAATGAAAAACTTATGTGTAATAGCATTTTTGTTACTTGGGATGCTGCCTCTTGGGGCAGCATCTAAAGTAACATTGGAGCAACTGAATACGACCGGTTGGGAACAGTACAAGGGGCAGACCGTGTGCATCACAACTCCGTTGGTGGTGTGCGGCACGATGTATGACAGCCTCATTCTGTCCGACGAACGGCTCTTTGTGCCGGAAGAGTTGGCGGTCGGTTTGGCAGACGGCGACAGTACGGAATATTGGAATAGGGTCGCCTATAATCGGCAGCACCGAATCAAATTGGAGTGCAAATACCCCTATCATCTCAATTTGGGCGCAACCGTCACAGGACTGAAAGCACGCGTGATGGGGCAACAGCACTTGCAAACAGGGGCGCAACCGCATTTTAAGAATTACCGTCCGAAGAAGCGTGTTCCTACTTGGGGCGAGGCAGATATACGTGTTTGTGCCGCTAATGTGCAGAACTATTTTGTGCATGTGGGCGGTTATGCCACCCGTCGCAACACGGTGGGACAACATGCATTGCAGCGGTACAAAGTGTCTTCGGCGTTGGCAAAGATTGATGCCGATTTGTACGCACTTTGCGAGTTGGAACAAGGCAGTTCGGCTCCTGCCGAGTTGGTGGCTGCCATGAATGACCTGTACCGCAAGAAACATCCGGGCAAAAAGACAGATGTTTTTGCCTTTGTGCAGACCGACACGGTGGACAGAGATACTATTTCCGGAGGGTTTATATATAATAAGGAGCGCGTGCGCCCGCGCGAGAATGTGCAGTTGGCGTATCTCAATCATGCTGATATACACGCTCACCGTTTTTTGATTCAGCAATTTGAAGATTGTACCACTGGTCGGCGTTTCTATGTCTCGCTCAATCATCCCCGAAGTAAGCGGGGCGATGCTGCCGAAGCAAATGCCAAGCGTGTGGCCGAGTTGGATACGGTCTTTGCTGCCTTTGACAGGTTGGCTCTGACGCCCGATTCGATGATATTGTTCTTGGGTGATTATAACGCTTACGCACAGGAGTCATCGACGCAAAAAATCGTGCGTGCCGGGTATCAGGATATGAATGTGATTCATGCTCCGGCGGATTATTCGTATTCGTATAAGGGCGAGAGTGGTTTTTTGGACCGCTGCTATGCCTCACCCGTTATGGCGAAACATATTGTTTCTCTGCAGCCGTTGCATTGGAATACGGATTATTATTACTCGGCAGCGTATTACAGCAAGTATAACTACAAAAATAGGAACATCCCGAAAGATGCTCCTAAGAATATACGTTGTGTGATGTCTTTTGCAGCCAAGAAAAACCGCTATTTCCGTTATTCCGACCACGATCCTTTGCTTATCAATATAGTATGGTAAGCATAATCAACCGTTAATCAACCGTTAAACCCGCGTTAAACCCGCGCTTTGAACACGTCTTTAATAGCACTCGTTCTCGTTGGGGAAGGAGCCGTCTTGAACGGCTGTCACGTAGTCGGCAACGGCTGTTTGCACTTGTTCGCCCAAGTTGGCAAAGTGGCGCAAGAATTTAGGTTTGAAACCCTGATTCAATCCTAACATATCGTGCAAGACAAGTACCTGACCGTCCGTTTTGTTACCTGCACCAATTCCAATCGTCGGGCAACTGACGGCCTTGGTTACTTTTTCGGCAAGAGCAGCAGGAATCTTCTCCAACACGATGGCAAAGCAACCTGCTTGGTCAAGTAACTGTGCATCGTGAAGCAGTTTGGCTGCCTCGGCATCTTCTTTGGCACGCAGTCCGTAACCGCCGAACTGATTGACAGACTGGGGAGTCAGACCTAAATGACCGCAGACAGGTACACCTGCCTGAATCATGTGGCGAATAGCCGGCAGAATCTCTTCTCCACCTTCCAATTTAACAGCATCGGCACCGCTCTCCTTCATCATACGGATGGCGTTGGCAACAGCTTGCTCTTCACTTATCTGATAACTGCCGAAAGGCATGTCGATAACAACCAAAGCATGTTCGGCTGCACGCACCACACCTTTGGTGAGGAAAATCATCTCATCCACGGTGATGGGTAATGTGTACTGATTGCCACAAACCACGTTGCTGGCGCTGTCGCCTACAAGGAACATATCGACACCGGCTTGATCGACAAGACGGGCAAGGGTATAATCATAACTGGTCAGCATGGTGATTTTGTCACCAGCTGCTTTCTTTTGACGGATTAAAGCGGTCGTCATGCGCTTTGTTTCTACGTGAACGCTCATAATTTCTTACGAATTTGAGTGCAAAATTACACATTTATTTGCATATTTGCAAATTTTTTTGTATCTTTGCGGGCTAAAATGGGTAAAAAGGCATATATATTTGGCGGATTGGTTGTTGGACTGCTTATCTTGTCTGTTTTGGACGTGTGCTGTGGGTCGGTGTGGTTGAGTCCGAGCGAGATAATCCATAGCGACTCGGCAGTGGTGGACGGCGTGTTCTTCTACCTGCGTCTACCCAAAATGTTGACTGCCATAGTGGCAGGTATGGCACTATCCGTCAGTGGCATGATGATGCAGACCTTGTTTCGTAATCCGCTGGCAGGACCGTATATATTAGGTGTCAGTTCGGGGGCAAGTTTGGGAGTAGCGGTCATCACTTTGTTAGGTGTACAATGGCGGTTGACGGTTGACAATGCACAATGCACGATAGCAGGAGCCGCGATAATAGGTAGTTTGGCAGTGTTGTTGCTGATGTTAGGCGTGGCACGCAAGGTGCGTGACAATGTGAGTTTACTCATTGTGGGTATGATGTTTGGGGCGATAGCCGGTGCGCTAGTTAACGTGTTGCAGAATATCAGCAATCCGGATGCGTTGAAGGTGTTTGTCGTATGGACATTGGGCAGTTTGAGCAACGTGGGGTGGAGTCAGTTGGGCGTGTTGTCTGCCATCGTGGCAGTTGGCATGATTATTGCCCTTGGTCTGATGAAACCGCTGAACGGATTACTGTTGGGTGAGAACTACGCCCGCGGGATAGGTATAAATATAGAACGCGTGCGCGTGTATATAGTGACGGCAACGGGTTTGTTAGCCGGAGGGGTGACCGCTTTCTGCGGACCGATAGCCTTTGTGGGCGTAGCGGTACCGCATATAGCACGCGGACTGATGGGGACAAGTAATCATAGGGAGGTACTGCCGGCGTCCGCGTTGATAGGCGCTAACTTGCTGCTGGTGTGCGATATATTGTGCAGCATAAGTACGTATCCGCTACCCATCAGCACCATGTCGGCACTATTCGGTGCCCCCATCATAATTTGGATTATTGTGCGAAAAAAACTAGACAACTAGGAAACTAGTGAACTAGTAAACTAGAAAATTAATTATTAAAAAGATATGAGTTTTATCAGTATTATCAGTCATCTCTTTGGAAATAAGGCGCAGAGAGATATGAAAGAGATTCAGCCGTACGTAGAGCAGATAAAAGCCCAGTACGAGCAAGTGGATAAATTAAGCAATGATGAGTTGCGTGCCAGAAGTCAACAGTTAATGGACCTGATTCAGGAACGTGTGCGAGACAAGAAAAACCGCATTGCCGAACTGAAAGCAGGTATTGAAGATATAGAAATTGACAAGCGCGAGAAAATATACAACGAAGTAGATAAACTTGAGAAAGAAATCAAGGAGACTTACAAACAAGTCCTGGATGAGATTCTTCCCGAAGTGTTCGCAATCATCAAATCTACCGCTCGCCGCTTTGCCCAAAACGAGTTTGTAGAGGTGACGGCTACCCAAATGGATAGAGACCTCGCTGCCGACGAGCGTTTCGATTTTGTGGAGATAGACGGTGACAAAGCTATCTACAAAAACCACTGGATGGCAGGCGGTAATGAGATTAAATGGGATATGATCCACTACGACGTGCAGTTGATAGGTGGTGTCGTCCTGCATCAGGGTAAGATTGCAGAGATGGCGACCGGTGAAGGTAAGACATTGGTGGCTACTTTGCCCGTTTTCTTGAACGCTATGACCCACGAAGGTGTGCATGTCGTTACGGTGAACGATTATTTGGCTAAACGTGACTCGGAATGGAACGGACCTATTTATATGTTCCACGGTTTGACGGTAGATTGTATCGACAAGCACAAACCTAATTCGGACGAGCGTCGCAAAGCGTATGCCTGTGATATTACCTTTGGTACGAACAACGAGTTCGGTTTTGACTACCTGCGCGATAATATGGCTACTTCGCCTATGGACCTTGTGCAACGCGGTCACAACTATGCCATCGTGGATGAGGTGGACTCGGTGCTGATTGACGATGCCCGTACACCGCTTATTATCAGCGGTCCTATTCCCAAAGGTGAAGACCAGATGTTTGACGAGTATAAACACCGTGTCGAACTGCTGGTGCGTACCCAACAGGAACTGACTACCAAACTGCTCATCGAAGCGAAGAACAAAATGAATAGCGAAGATGAGAAAGTGCGTGAAGAAGGTGAGTTAGCCCTGTTCCGTAGTTTCAAAGGTATGCCGAAGAATAAAGCCCTTATCAAGTATTTGAGTGAGCAAGGCGTTAAAGTTCGCATGCAGAAAACAGAGGAGTTCTATTTGCAGGAGAACGAGAAGAATATGCACATTGCTACCGATGTACTATACTTCGTTATTGACGAGAAGAACAAGTCTATTGAACTGACGGATAAAGGTATCGACACCTTGACCGGCAATACCGATGACCCCAACTTCTTCGTGCTTCCTGACGTGGGAAGCGAGTTGGCTGAATTGGAGAATATGGGACTGGCTGCCGAGGAAAAACAGCAGAAAAAAGACGATATCATGACCAACTATGCCATCAAGAGCGAGCGCGTACACACCGTGCATCAGTTGCTCAAAGCCTACACGCTGTTTGAGAAAGATGTGGATTATATCATCGACAATGGCGAGGTCAAGATTGTGGACGAGCAGACGGGACGTATTATGGAAGGCCGCCGTTGGAGTGACGGATTGCATCAGGCAGTAGAAGCCAAAGAAAATGTGAAGGTAGAAGGTGCCACACAGACCTTTGCTACCATCACTTTGCAGAACTACTTCCGTATGTACAACAAGTTGGCAGGTATGACCGGTACCGCCGAGACGGAAGCCGGAGAGTTCTGGAATATATATAAACTGGATGTGGTGGTTATACCTACCAACAAGCCCATTGCCCGTATGGATATGAACGACCGTATTTATCGTACACAACGCGAGAAATACAATGCCGTTATTGATGAGATACAAAAACTCGTTGAGCAGGGCAGACCGGTCCTCGTCGGTACGACCAGTGTTGATATATCCGAGTTATTGAGCAAGATGCTTAAGATGCGTCATATTCCGCATAACGTGTTGAATGCCAAGTTGCACCAGCAGGAGGCATTGGTTGTGGCTGAAGCCGGTCAGAAGGGACAAGTCACCATCGCCACCAACATGGCAGGTCGTGGTACCGATATCAAACTGAGTGACGAAGTTAAGGCCGCCGGCGGTTTGGCTATCATTGGTACGGAGCGCCACGAGAGCCGTCGCGTAGATAGACAGTTACGCGGACGTTCCGGTCGTCAGGGTGACCCGGGTTCGTCTGTTTTCTTCATTTCGCTTGAAGATAACCTGATGCGTATGTTCGGTAGTGAGCGTATTGCTGCCGTTATGGACCGTCTGGGATGGGAAGAAGGCGAAGCCATTGAGCATAATATGATTTCCAGCAACGTGGAGAAAGCCCAGAAAAAAGTGGAGGAGAATAACTTCGGTATCCGTAAGCGTCTGATTGAGTACGATGACGTGATGAACCAGCAACGTAATGTCATCTACGCCAAACGTCACCATGCTCTCATGGGTGAGCGTATCGGTGTGGATATAACGAATATGATTTATGACACCGCCGAGAGTATATTGGCAGATGCCCGCGATGCCATGGACTACGAGAGTCTGCAATACAATGTGATGCAGACCTTTGCCATTGAAGTGCCTTTTGACGAGAACGCTTTCCGTGGCAGTAAGGAGCAACAGTTAAGCAACGCCCTTGCCGAGGCGGCTATTGACGGATTCAAACGTCGTATGGATAAACTGATGCAAGTGGCTAATCCTGTTATCCAAAAAGTCTTTGCCGACAAGGGATCCATGTACGAGAATATCCTTATTCCTATCACCGACGGCAAGAAAGTGTATAACGTGGCTGTCAATCTCAAACGTGCTGCCGAGACCGATTGCCGTGAGGTGGTTAAAGAGTTTGAAAAACGTACCGTCTTGTACGTCATTGATGACGAATGGAAAGAGCATCTCCGTCAGTTGGACGATCTCAAACAAAGTGTGCAGAACGCTTCGTATGAGCAGAAAGACCCGTTGGTAATCTATAAACTGGAATCTTTCGGTATTTTCCGTCAGATGTTGGATAGTTTCAACCGCCGTGCCTTGTCTATCTTGTTGCGTGGTCAGATTCACCAGCAACAACCCGATGCCGTGCAGCGCGCTCAGGCACAACAACGTATGGATTTGAGTAAGTACCGTACGCAGAAAGATGCTGTGGAACGTGCTGCACAGGCCAGCGGACAAGCCGGTGCTGCGGCTCGCGATACCCGTGAGATGCAGAAACCGATGCCGGTGATTGCCGACAAGAAACCGCGTCCCAATGACCCCTGCCCGTGTGGTAGCGGCAAGAAATATAAACAATGCCACGGAGCAATGTAGGTAGTAGGTTATAGGTATGTTAGATTTTATTACATGGAATGTGGACCCTGTGCTGATTCATTGGGGTATCAATGGCGGCATTCGTTGGTATGGCGTGCTGTGGGCATTGGGTATTTACTTGGCATATTTGATACAGGTCAAACTGTACGCCCATGAGAACTGCCCCAAGGAGTGGCCGGAGAAAATCTTTATCTGGATGACCTTAGGTGTCATCATCGGTGCGCGAATAGGACATTGTTGGTTCTATGAGTGGCATCTGACCACCGACCCTATACAAATCTTTGCTTGGAATATCCAATACCGGAATCCCTATATCGAACACCCGTTGGCGATGTTGCGTATTTGGGAAGGCGGATTGAGTAGTCATGGCGGAGCCTTTGGACTTATCTTTGCCGCGTGGCTGCTGAATAAGAAACATTTCTCCAAACAACCCCAATACCACACATCGTTGGTATGGATCTTTGACCGTTTGGTCATCGGCGTCTGCATCACGGCTACGCTGATTCGTTTGGGTAACCTGATGAACTCGGAGATTTATGGCGGTCCGACCGACTTACCTTGGGGATTTATCTTCGTGCGGGACGGACAGACGGTGCCTTGCCATCCCACGCAGATATATGAAATGCTCTATTGTTTAGTTGCTTTTGCCGTGACGTGGACCATGTACTGGCGTTTCAAAGCCTACCGCCGTCAAGGACTTATCTTCGGTACGTTCCTGCTGATAATCTTTGTGACACGTTTCGTGTTGGAGTTTATCAAGAACGACCAAGAAGCCTTTGAACAGGGTATGCTGCTCAATATGGGTCAGTGGTTAAGTATCCCATTTATCGTTTGGGGAGTGTATTTGATTGTGCATGCCTGCAAGAGCCCTCTCACTCCGGAAGTAAGTTGTACACCCACAGAAAGAGGAAAGAAGAATGACCGTACGTAAAATTTATTTACAAATTTGTTCTTTTTTTACATACAAGCAACTACTTTGTTTATGTTGCCTTTTTCCTCTTTGTGCTTTTTCCCAAGATACCATTTATACGCAAGATTTGATTCAGGTCGTCTCTCTTGAAGAGTGGCTTGATCGCCAATTGGAAGAGCAGGGCAGGCAGTTATACCGTCGAGATTCGTTACAAAAAGATTCGCTATACAAAGATTTAGTGTATAGGGACTCACTATTAACAGCCCAATTGTGTTCTATTAAGGATTCCATCGCTCGTATGCGTCCCACTATGCCGGAAGAAATACGTCGTGTTCAAGATTCCATAGAGCAAGACAAACAACGAGTAATTCAATCCTTGTCGAATCGGGAACGCAAAATAGAATTGGACATAGCACCGGCACTCATTTATGATGAAATGGAAGATGTGCAGGAAATAAGTGCTGCTATTCGCCAACGAAATTCGTATTGGAGAAAAGATATCAATTTATCACTCCATTTTACGCAAAACTATATATCATCCAATTGGTACAAAGGTGGTAATTCGAGCATTGCGATGTTAGGAATTCAAAAAGTTGAAGTGTCGTATCAAAAAGATAAATTGAGTTGGTATAATCTTGCAGAGTGGAGATTAGGAATGACCACGGTTGCAGGGGATTCGCTGCGCAAATATAACTTCACGGATGATTTATTCCGTATATATTCCAAAGTCGGTTATAAAATATATAATCAATTAGACGTCTCCAGTTCGGTGGATTTTCAAACCAATTTCTTTAATGTCTGGAATGCCAACCAACATACTGCCAAGACGGCACCTTTGACCCCTATCAAACTGAATTTAACACTTGGTCTGGACTGGAAACCGGTAAAGAACCTCAGTATTATGGTTTCACCGCTCGCCTATAAAATGGTGTATGCGTTTAAGACGGACTCCAATTTGGTTGATGTTACCAACTATGGAATTAAAAGGGGAAATAATATTACCAACATCATTGGTAGCAGTGTGCGCCTGACTTATAAATGGCAACCCTTGCGTGAAATATACTTAGATACGGAATTGTATTGTTATACCGACTATCGCAAAGTAGAAATAGATTGGGAAATCAATTGCAATTTTATCTTGACACGCTTCATATCTGTCCGCTTAAGTTTGCATCCTCGATACGATAATACGGTCAAAAGTGATGATAACAAAGCTCATCTTCAATTCAAGGAATTGCTATCGCTGGGTTTTGCTCATCATTTCTGGTAAACAATTGCTCCATCTTGTCCCAACGCAGGACGGCATCGTGACCGTAACGCCAAATGGTTTCCCTAACTTTTTGTGGGGAAACTTCTTCGTTTAAATGGCTCTTGCTGAAGAACTTATCCGCGTAGCAGATGAGTTTTTCTTCTATTGTTTCCGGACAATAATCCTGTTGTGGAATGGGCAACTCTTCACGGATGACTTGCTCCAACGTTATCCCGCTGCCGGTGTGGCGTTCGGCGACACGTGCATGACGTGGCAGACCTTCTTTGCGAAGCAGTTCGGCACCTAAATAGCCATGCTCGATATATTTATGTTTGCCCATGCAGAAGATACGGGGCGCATCGCAGAAAATAATCCCTATATCATGCAGCATAGCCGCTTCTGCCACAAAGTCTATATCGACGTCTATCCCTTTGCTTATCAGCCGTTCGCCTATCTCTACGGAGCGGTCTCTCACCTGCGTGGAGTGGGCGAGAAGGACTTGTTTTAGTTCGGGGCTGTTGTGATAATATTTTTCAATGAGTTTAATGCAATCCATTGAGTAATGCTTTGGCATCCATCCGTTTTTTACCCGGCAATTGGAGTTCTTGAATACTTATTTTGCCATCTTGACAATCTACGGCAATAGGACCGTCTCCTAACGCCACCTGGTAAATCTTGACATTATCAAAATGGTGTCCCAGAATATCTATGTTGCACCAGGCAGCGGGGTAGGGACTAAGTCCGCGAACAAAGTTTTTCACCTCTTGGGTAGGACGATTGAAGTTAATCTCACAATCTTCTTTGAATATCTTGGGAGCGGGACGCAAATCGGGCAATTCGGGTTGAGGGGTAACGGGCAGAGCCACACCTTTCTCGTCGCAGTCGATAATCAAATCCACGGTACGTAAAGTTATACCGACACTCATCTCCATCAGTCGGTCATGCACGCTACCCACGTTTTCGTCTTCGCCGATGGGCATCCGCTCTTGCAGAATCATGTTGCCTGTATCAATCTCTTGTTTGAGCATGAACGTGGTCAACCCGGTCTCTTTATCGCCATTCATGACTGCCCAGTTGATGGGAGCCGCACCGCGGTACTGGGGTAATAAGGCGGCATGCACATTAAAGGTTCCCAAACGGGGCATTGCCCATACCGCTTCGGGCAACATGCGAAACGCCGTGACAATCTGTAAATCAGCATGATACGAGCGAAGTTGCTCCAAGAAAGTCTCGTCTTTGAGTTTCTCGGGTTGCAAAACGGGCAGACCTACTTCCAAAGCGTATTGCTTAACGGCTGAAAACTGCATCTGATGTCCCCTGCCTGCCGGTTTATCCGGCATAGTAACCACGGCTACTACGTTGTAACCATTTTCTACCAGGGCTTTTAACCCTGCCACCGCAAACTCCGGCGTCCCCAAATATATTATCCGAATATCCTTTTTCATCTATTATCTATTCCTACTACCTGTTACCTACTATCTGATTAGTTGCTTCCCCACAGCAGTTTATCTTTCAGCGAATGAATAAAACTGTGGTCACCGATTTGTACTAATTTGACGGTACGGGGTGATTTTTCAATATGTAAGGTCACTGTATCGGCCATAATTTGGCTGCGGCCGTCTACTGACACCATATAACTGCCTGTACGGCTTTTTACGGTCAGGTCTATTTTCCAATCATCAGGAACAACCAACGGACGAACTGTCAGCGAGTGGCTGGCAATGGGTGTTAATATGATGCCACGTGCCTGCGGAACCATGATAGGACCGCCCACCGACATGTTATAAGCCGTTGAACCGGTGGGAGTAGCCAGCATCAGTCCGTCGGCTTGGTAATTGTTCAGTTCTTCGCCGTTAACACGTGTCTCGATGGTAATGGCACTGCTCAAACCATATTTCATGATTGCTACTTCGTTTAGCGCTTCCGTGCTGGCCAAGTGACCGTCTTCGGAGCAACTAATGTGCAATAATGCGCGTTGTTCGATGGTGTATTGACCTTGAATGAGTTGGTCCAATATGCTATCTACGTTTTTGGTCTCCACTTCTGCCAAGAAACCCAAGTGACCGAAGTTAACACCCAAAATGGGTATGTTGGTCATGATGAGACGGGAAGCAGTTGTCAGGAACGTGCCGTCACCGCCGACAGACAAAGCAAAATCGACAGGGTTACTATCTACGGGACATTGTGCCATTTCAGCATCAAATGAACTGTAGTCGGTCAGGTTTAGTTCTTGCCTCAATTCTTGCGACAACAACACTTCCACTCCGCGAGATTGGAAGAACTCCAATAAGTGGTCTATCTCCTCGCGTATCTGTGATTTTTGCGAGTTACCGAATAATGCTATTTTCATATGCAAACGATTTAGGGCAGCAAAATTACAAAAAAATATTTGGATACGCAAATTTATTTCTTTTTATTTGCATATATCAAAAAAAAATTGTACCTTTGTAGCCGATTTATGACCCGATTGAGTGTAAATATTAATAAGGTCGCCACTTTGCGCAACGCGCGTGGGGGAAATATGCCCGATGTGGAGCGTTTTGCGGTTGATTGTGAGCGGTTCGGTGCCGAGGGCATTACCGTACACCCTCGTCCCGATGAGCGACATATCCGTCGTAGCGATGTATATGCCCTGCGTGATCTCGTTACTACTGAATTCAATATAGAAGGTAACCCTGAACAGCCTTTTATAGACTTGGTTTTAGAGGTCCGTCCGGCACAAGTTACTCTCGTTCCTGACGGGCATGACCAATTGACCAGCAACCACGGTTGGGATACGGTGACTTATAAGGATAAGTTGATTCCCATCATTGCCGCTTTTAAGCAAGTCGGCATACGCGTCAGCGTCTTCGTGGATGCCGACCCGCGTATGGTGGAGGGGGCAGCCGCTTGCGGTGCCGACCGCGTGGAGTTATACACCGGTCCGTACGCTGAGTTGTTTGAGCAGAATCCCGAACAAGCGATTGCTATGTACCGCCCTGCTGCCGAGAAAGCACGTGAAGTAGGATTGGGACTCAATGCCGGGCATGATTTTAACCTGCAAAATTTGCGTCCTTTCCTGACCGCTTTCCCTTGGGTGGATGAGGTTAGTATAGGACATGCACTTATCTCGGATGCGTTGTATTTAGGTATAGAAGAAACCATAAAACAATATAAACTATGTTGCAAATAGACACTTTGACAGATGTGGCTCAGCAAATGCAGATGGCCACGGTAGAAGAACCCGTACAGGAAACAATCAATCTTTGGACCATGGCGTCCTATGGTGGATGGATTATGATTATTTTGGCTCTGCTGTTAGCCGGCGCCGTGTATCTCTTTATCGAGCGTTTGGTTGTTCTGCGTGCCGCTACACAAGAGGACAAGACCTTTATGAATCAAATCAAGGACTATATCCACAATGGCAAGATGGACTCTGCTGTTAATCTCTGTCGTGCGCAAGACACTCCGTCCGCGCGTATGATAGAAAAAGGTATATCCCGTATCGGACGCCCTATGCAGGATGTGCAAGTGGCTGTGGAGAATGTTGGTAACTTGGAAGTCAGTCAGTTGGAGAAAGGTATGGTCATTATGGCCACCATCGCTGCCGGAGCACCTATGTTGGGCTTCCTCGGTACCGTGTTAGGTATGGTGCAGACGTTCTATAACATGGCACAAAACGCCAGTGGTGTTATTGAGATGTCTTCGCTGTCCGCAGGTATGTATCAAGCCATGGTGACAACGATTGGTGGACTGATTGTCGGTATTTTGGCTATGTTCGCTTACAATTTCTTAGTGTCCCGCATTGACCGCGTCGTACGTACTTTGGAAGGACGTACCTTGGAATTTATGGATTTACTTAACGAACCCGCATAATGGCACTCAAAAAACGTAATAGAGTAGAGGCAACTTTTGCGATGTCCTCTATGACAGACCTTATCTTCTTGCTGTTGCTCTTTTTTGTAATGGCAAGCACGATGTCGTCGCCTAATGATATCAAAATAAACCTCCCGCAGGCACGGGCCAAAACATCCACGAAAAAAGTGGTCGCTAAGGTGTTTATTGATGACCTGGGGCAGTACTCGGTGGCTTTGGGTAAAGAGAAGCCCATTGCTATTATGGAGGAAGATTTGGAAAGTTATCTCAGCAGTGTTCAGCAGCAGGATTCAACGATGTATATCGCCTTGCATGCTGATGAGCAAATCGCTTATAAACAAGTGGTTAAAGTGCTGGATATAGCCAACGAGTACAATATGAAACTTGTAATTGCTACCAAAAGGTGAAACTGCAAACAAAATCTAATATAACTGCTTCTGCCGGCACCGTTTTATTTATGGTGGCGGTCTTCTTGATTCTGTGGTTCATTTATTTTGAAGTGCCGCAGGAGGAGGAAGATGAAGGCGTTATGGTGTCTTTCGGGGAAGTGATGGAGCAGGGTGGCGGTATGCCTGATGCACCCCAATATATGCCGTCTGAAGCAGCCGAAGCCGCTTCTACACCATCCGCTCCTTCGCAAGAGCCTTTGCTTACGCAGGAGGATGAGTCCGCGGCAGAGGCAGCCCGTGTGGAGAAAGAACGCCAGCAGAAAATAGAAGCCGATCGCCTCGCCAAAGAGAGGGCCGAAGCAGAGCGCAAAGCCGCTGAACAACGCAAGAAAGATGCAGCGGTGGCGAAAGCCCAACAAATGGGTGCATTATTTGGACAGACTTCTTCTGCCGAAGGTGCTAACGGACAGCCCGGAGATAATGGCAAAGCCATCAATGGCAACCCGCTGGGACACGGCTCGTCCGGAGGCAACACGTGGAGTTTGAACGGACGAACTTTGATAGGAGAATTACCGAAACCTACTACCGACTTTAATCAAGCAGGTATCGTGGTTGTTACCATCATAGTTGATAAAAATGGTAATGTGGTTAGTGCTCGTGCCGGTGCAAAGGGAACAACTATCTCGGACGAAACTACTCGACAAATTGCAGTTAAGGCGGCTCTCAAGGCTAAATTTAATATGGTTGATCATCCTAATGCTGTAACAGGTACTATTACCTATTACTTCAAATTCAAATAACAGGTTTAAAAGTATGAATTATCTTTTTTTAGACAATGGCTTCGAAGAGATTGAAGCTCTCACAACAGTTGATTTGTTACGGCGTGCTAAGGTGCAAGTTACCACAGTATCCATCACAGGAAATCCGATGGTATTAGGGGCACACGATATAGCCGTGCAGGCAGACTGCCTGATGGATGATGTGGATTTTTCAGATGCAGAGACATTGATTCTGCCCGGTGGCGCCAGTCACCTTGAACAGAACGAAGCTCTATGCGAACCGCTGAAAAAACACAATGACGAAAACAAGATGATTGCTGCTATTTGCTATGCCCCGTCTGTTTTGGGACGCTTGGGCATCCTGCAAGGTAAGCAAGCCACCTGCTACCCGGGTTTTGAGTCCTATTTGGGTGAGAGTTATGTGGGCGGATTGGTGGTTGAATCCAAGAATATAATTACCGCCAAAGGTCCCGGACTCAGTTCCGACTTTGCTTTCTGCTTGATTGAAAAACTGGCAGGAACCGATGTGGCTGACCAGGTATATGATGCGGCACAATATTAAAAAAACAATAAAAAGTAATAACACAATGAAAAAAACAATTCTCTTTGTTGCTGCCCTCCTGACGGCTGTAGTCATGACGGCGCAAGATGAAACAGCGGCTGAAACAGCTCCTGTTAAAGACTGGAAATGGTCCGGCATTGTCGGTGTTAATGCAACTGCTACCGGTATGGTCAACTGGGCTGCCGGTGGTAAAAACAACGTTACCGGTACGGCTTTTGGTAAAGTACGTTGCCTGTACGAGAAAAACAATTTGAGTTGGGAAACCAACTTGGACGTTGAGTACGGAATGACCTACGTGGACCAGAAATACGACAAAGTACAAAAAGCCAGCGACCACCTCAAATTTGACACCAAATTCGGATGGGCATTCAAGAAAAGTTGGTATCTGACTGTCAATGCTTCGTTCCAAACGCAGTTTGACCTTGGTCGCGAATACTCCGGTACAGCAGATGTTAACAAAGTTATCTCTAACATCTTGGCACCTTCCTACACCGATATCTCTGTCGGTATTGACTGGAAACCCAACAGCATCTTCTCTATCTATCTGTCACCCGTGGCAGGTCGTATCACTACCGCATACGTTAGCGACAAAGTGAACGAACGCTTTGAAGATGGTGCCTATCACGAGGGTTTCGCAGACTTGCGTCAGTCACTCCAAAGCGCTTACGGTACTTGGAAATATACCGACAAAGGCGAAGATGGTTATGCCAAGGAATACAAAAACGCCAGAGCAGAGTTGGGTTTGACTTTGAAAGGTGCTATCAACTGGTCATACAAAGACCTCAAAATCATTACCGGCGTAACACTTTATACTCCTTATGCTTGGGACAAAACCAAACTGTACAACATGGAGATTGGTGAGACAACCTATATCTATTCTGAGTCACAGATGATAGATAAATTTGGTACTACGGAGGTGGGTGATTATATCGGCTACCGCGACAATAACCGTCGTTTCGGTAACTTTGACGTAGATTGGAACGTGGCTATCTCGTACCAAGTACTCAAAGTGCTCAATATCACTTTGACCACCGACCTTAAATATGTGAACGGTTTGAGCATTAACGGTGGTAAAGAGAAAGTTCAATTCCTTGCCAACCTCGGTTTAGGTGTTAGCTACGCTTTCTAAAGGAAAACTACAACATTTCTATGGAACTATTAGCGCAATTGGAAGAAAATATCCACCGCTTGTTGGAGCGTGTCAGCACACTCGAACAGGAGGTGGATACCTTGCGCCAAACAAACGATGACCAAAGGCAGGAAATGATGCGTACACATGGCGAGTTGGTAACGCTGCAGGAGAAATACCGCAAACTGCAACTGGCACACGCTATGCTCGGTGGAGAGGAAGACCGGCAAAGAGCCAAGAACCAACTGACGAATATGATTACGCAATTAGACCGCGCTTTGGAAACGCTGAAACAATGAACGAACAATCGACTGATACACAACATATTATCCTGACCTTGGATGCACATCGCATCTCCCTGGATGTACCTCGCGAGGAAGAACCTTTCTATCGCAAGGCAGGCGAACTGCTCAATCAAGAATATCATAAATATCAACGCAAACACATCTCTGCTACTTCGGAACAACTATGGATGTTCGTCGCCCTGCGCGTAGCAGTCAATTTGTTTGCATCTACTCGGGATAAAGACCTGGAACCTTATTTGCGCGCCATCAAAACGCTCAATCGAGAAATAGAAACTAAACTAAACAACTAATATATAAATACTTAAGATTATGCTAATGAATGTTTTAATAGCCGCTATCGCCTTTATAATAGGTGCTGTGGGGTGTTATTTATTCTTCCGCTACTCATCTTCCGGAATCATAAAAAAAGCCGAAGAAGAGGCCGAAGTGATTAAGAAAAACAAAATGATTGAGGCAAAAGAGAAATACATTGCCCTCAAACTTGAACACGACAATGCTGTCCGTGCTGACGAACAACGCAAACAGCAACGTGAACAGCAACTCAACCAACGTCAAAACGAGTTGAATCAGAAACAAGGTGAATTGCAACGCCAGCAGAACGAGTTGAATCAGCAGTTGCAGACAATGGAAGGACAACAGAAAGCCATTGAATTCAAACAACAAGAGACTGATAAGATGCACCAACAGGCGCAAAAACAACTCGAATCACTCTCCGGTATGTCCGCCGAAGAAGCCAAGAAACAACTCGTAGAAGCCATGAAAGATGAAGCCAGAACGGCTGCCATGGCATTTATCAACGAGACAATGGACGATGCACGTCTGACCGCCAATAAGGAAGCCAAGAAAATCATCATCCAAACCATTCAGCGTGTTGCTTCCGAAACAACTGCCGAAAATGCTGTTTCTGTCTTTCATATTGATAATGACGAAGTTAAGGGTCGCGTTATTGGTCGTGAAGGACGTAATATCCGTGCTTTGGAAGCCGCTACTGGCGTTGAGATTGTGGTGGATGACACTCCTGAAGCAATCACTATCTCCGGTTACGATCCTATCCGTCGTGAGATAGCTCGTCTGTCTTTGCACCAACTCGTGCAAGACGGCCGTATCCACCCCGCACGTATTGAAGAAGTGGTGGCAAAAGTGACTAAACAAGTGGAAGACGAGATTATTGAGACCGGTAAACGTACCACCATCGACCTTGGTGTACACGGTTTGCATCCCGAACTGATTCGCCTTATCGGTAAGATGAAATATCGTTCTTCGTATGGTCAGAACTTGCTCCAACACGCACGCGAGACGGCCAATCTCTGTGCCGTTATGGCTGCCGAGTTGGGACTGAATCCCAAGAAAGCCCGCCGTGCAGGTCTGTTGCATGACCTTGGTAAGGTGGCTGAAAATGAAGAAGAATTGCCGCACGCAGAGTTGGGTGGCAAGATTTGTGAGAAATATGGCGAGAAACCCGACATTTGCAATGCCGTGGCTGCTCACCACGATGAATGTCCGATGGAAACGCTTATCGCTCCTATTGTGCAAGCGTGTGACGCTATCTCCGGTGCCCGTCCCGGCGCTCGTCGTGAGATTGTGGAGACCTATGTTAAACGTCTCAATGACTTGGAGAATATGGCGATGTCATACCCCGGCGTAGTTAAGACGTACGCATTGCAGGCAGGTCGTGAACTGCGTGTTATCGTCGGTGCCGACAAGATTTCGGATAAGGATACCGAATTGCTGTCCTTCGACTTGGCAAAACGTATCCAGGACGAGATGACTTATCCGGGACAGGTGAAAGTTACCGTCATCCGTGAAGTCCGTGCCGTAAATGTAGCTAAGTAAAGTGCTGTATAATACGGGTTCTTTACGGGTTCTTATCGGTAGTACAGTGGTAGTTGACAGTACTGTTAGATTGCTATTAACCAAATAATAAACCGACGCTTTTTTGAGGCGCCGGTTTGTTGTGTATTGATGCGTGGTTTAGAAATTTGAAAATATCTGCGCTATCGTGCATTTTTTTGATATGTGCAAACATTTGTGCATATTTTTTTGTTTTTTATTTGCGAATGTCAAATTTTTATTGTAATTTTGCAGTCGAAATCATCGTTTGAGTTTTCGAGCGAGATAAGAAATAATCGTTCGAGCTTTTCGAGCGAGATAAGAATTCCTACGCTGGGGAGTTTTGAAGTGTCAAAACGGAGTGTGCCAACACTCACCGCGGTGGGATTCAAAACATATTGAAAGCGTCTGCTTTCCTTTGTGAAAGTAGTCGTGGACGGCATTTATATGTGCTTTGTGTTTGACGACTTGAAACTTCGCAACTTTCAATAACAACTCAAAACCAAAGATGGCAATAGATGCCTATTAGGGTATGATGTACCTTGTTTGTACGTTTCGTGCAGACAGATTTATCATATCAGCGTAGGTTTCCTGTTGTTTATTTGAGTTGTTAGGCAATGCGAAGGCCTCAAGTTGTGAGTAAACAGCATGAGGTCTGCGCTTTCTTTATGTATGTGTGCGTATATGTGAATATGGTGTCCGTCTCCTACCGAATAATAAAGTGGAGGCAAACAAAAACAAATAAACAACAATGAAAAAATTATCTATTTTAGTCTTCGCAGCAGGTCTTTTTTGTCTCTCTAGTTGTGAGAAAACAAATGATGTTAATGACCCTAATGTACGACCAGCTAATGGCACGGAAAATGGCTATGCTTGGGTCGATTTAGGTTTATCTGTTAAATGGGCAACCTGTAATGTAGGTGCCATGACTCCAGATGGCTCTGGCGATTACTTTGGTTGGGGAGAGGTACAACCGAGATCTTATTATGGTTGGGGTGATTATAAGTATAGCGATTATGATGTCAAAATGACTAAGTATTGCACGAATAGTAGTTATGGAAAGGTAGATAACAAGACCATCTTGGAACTTACGGATGATGCTGCTTATGTGAATTGGGCAGGCAATTGGCGTATGCCGACTTATGAGGAATTTGACGAACTTAAAAACAATTGCACATGGACATGGACAACCCAAGATGGTATTAAAGGGTATAAGGTAACTGGCAAAAATGGTAACTCCATCTTTCTTCCCTCAGTAGGTTATCAGGACAATCATGGTCTCTGCGATGCTGGTTATAATGGTTACTACTGGTCTTCTTCGCTCGTGCTGGACAATGGTGAAAATAGAGATGCGTATGGTTTTTATTTTGATTATTTAGGTACAGTGGATTGGTGCCTTCAGTATTATGGCAGTATAGGGAAGAGTCGCTACTGTGGACTATCTGTCCGCCCTGTTTGTCCATAATAATATAACGGTATGCAACGAACTATAGGAAAAACTGAAACGCCTTAAAGGAAGTAGGAAAAATTAAATTTATTAACACAATGAAAAAAATCTTTTTACTCGTAGGTCTTGTAGCATCCACGATGCTATCAGCCAAAGACATCATCATTTTGAAAAATTCAACAAAGATTGATGCCAAAATTCTTGAAGTATCTTCTTCGGAAATTAAGTACAAGAAAATCAACAGTTTAGATGGTCCAATGTTTGTAGTTAGTACCAACGAAATCAATTCTATTGTTTTTGAGAATGGCGATGTACAAACATATTCTGCGGTGCATCAACAAAGTCCACGTCAAGAAAACAACACAATTGCACAAAATGAAGCAACAGAAAGTTCTACTGAAACCATCATGAGCAATGGTATGTATTCTTCGGGTAAAAAAGCCCATTTCCAATTCATTCATTCTATCGGAGCAAACTTTATGGAAAATTTTGCAGGACCAAGTATGACCTTTGGCTTTGGTAGTCGTATTAAAGACTATCTCTATGTAGGTGGTGGATTCGGTTGTGCGAATCTCTTGAAAGCAAGTAGCGTGGAATCATATAATGTCGCTTTACCTTTTTATGCACAAGTTAGAGGTTACGTCCCTGTAAAAAAGAAGTTCATGCCTTTTGTTGAATTTTCAATAGGTGGCACGCTTGATTTCATGCAAGCATATTATGTTAGCAGAAAAGGCGAAATACATGATGACGGAATGCGTCTTGATGGACATTTCTATACAGAGGTCGGCGTCGGTTTTTATGCAAATAAATTCAATTTCAGTATCGGTTACAGTCGTTTGATGGATACTAATACCGGATTTATAAAAATCGGCTATGAACTGCCGGCTCTTTGACTTGTTTCTTCTAAACCATACTTATTCGGAGACGAATAAGCTTTTTTTTCAAATAATGTTTTTAGGCAACGGGGCGTTGGGAAACGGTCCGTTGTTGTTT
>JAGHSG010000147.1 GCA_018066005.1 Bacteroidales bacterium
ATTATAGAGTATTAAATTATAGAGTAAAAAATGTTAAAATGTAAAGTGTCAAGTGTCAAGTGGATGCGATTTGCAAAAATCGCGCGGGTACGTACACGTGTGTAAACAATAGGTGCTTGTCAAAACACAATCGCTTTGAGTTGACAGTTGACAAGTTGACAAATTTACAAATTCGGACATAGCCAAATATCTCGAATCCCGCATCAATACAGGGATTTTTAACCATTCCACTAAATGTTAACTCACTCCAAAAAATGTTAACTGACTTAACAAATCATTAACATATTTGTTTAAATCCCCCAAAAAGAACTAATCCGAAAGGGATAAAAATCTTAATAATCGTACCTTTTTCGTCATCGTGCTGTAAACGGGCGATGAGAGAGCCGAAGTGCAACACGCATTTCGGCTCTTAATCCATAATAATCGGACAAAGACCCCCAATTTGTGCAAGCGCAATTGATGTTTCACGGACGCGTTGGATGTGTCCGTCAAAACGATAAACCGTTGGCTAACCAGCGGTGTGGTAAGTAATGATTTACAACGAGTTAGGCAATGAAAATCTCGAAAAAGAGTATATTAAATAGCATAATGCGAAAATGCGAAAAGTGCGAATTTTCGCACTTTTCGCACTTTTCGCAGCGGCAAATTTGACGGACGCAAAAAAGATGTTCGTGGAGCGTCCGTGAAAATGTCCATGAGATGGCGAAAAGTCAGTAAATACGGCACTATGCAAATCTTCGTGAAGTCGTGAAAAGTCGTGAACTTCACGAGATTTCACGGATGTTCATTTTTACAAAAAAGTGGAGTTAGGATATTGAGGATTTAGAGGATTTGCGTTGGTTGAAATCCTCAAAATCCTCAAACTAGGGAACTAGTTATATAGGTCGCTGCGCTATACTAGAACGGCGATGGTATCGCCGGCTAAATGAACGATACAAATACTACACAAATACCACACAGATGGTATAGAAAGAACCCGTAAAGAACCCGTTATGAACCCGCTATGAACCCGTTATAAACCCGTAAAAGGCCTGAAAAGTCGCCGTTTTTACACTTTGGCACGGATATTGTATAGTCATCGGTGACTAACTAAAAAATTGTACAAAAATGAAAAAAGTTTTGTTTCTCTCTGCGCTTGTAATGAGCGCTGCTCTCATGGCTCAAGAGCCGATGGCTAAACCTTGTGCTAAACAGTGTCCCCAACCTTGTGAACAACCGTGTGCCAAACATAAAAAGCACGTCTGCCACAACATGTCGGCTGAACAGTTGGCTGTTCACAAAGCACTCAAATTCAGAGACGCACTCCGCCTCAACGAAAAACAGTTCAACAACGTGTATAAAGTGTATCTGAAAGAGTTTTCCGCACTCAAACAAGACACCACGTTCCGTTGCATGAACAAAGCCGAGATGACTCCCGAGATGTGCGAAGCCAAGAAAGCCGAGATGGTACAGGCTAAAGCCAATATCCAAAAACAGATGAAGAAAATCTTGGATGACGCACAGTACGTCATGTGGCTCGACATGGATAACGGCGCGAGGCGCCTAATAGAACGGGCAAAGCCCTAGTAGAACGGGCAGAGCCCTAATAGAACGGCACTGCCGTGCCTAGTAGAACGCAAGCAAAGCTTGCTAATAGAACGGCGACGAGGTCGCCTAAATGAACGCCTTCGGCTAATAGAACGGCGCAAGCGCCTAAACAAAAAAATCGTCCTTGAGGGCGATTTTTTGTGTGCTTTATTTGCATATATGCAAAAAAAGTTGTAATTTTGCGGTCGCAAAATAGCTACATAGGCAATTAAATTCAAAAATATACCATATTATGCGAAAAATCTTTTCTTTGGTCGTAATGACCGTTTTGGCAGTCGCTACTCAGGCACAAGTGAGCAAGATTGTGGGCGACTGGACCACCGTAGATGACAAAACCGGTGAGAAACGTTCCGTTGTACACATCTTCAAAGCTACCGACGGCTTGTACTACGGTAAGATAATTAAACTATTCAATGCCCCTGAAAACGCTGTCTGCAAAGCATGTGAAGGGGCTGACGCCAATAAACCCGTTGTCGGCTTGCAAATCGTCCGCGGTATGCACGAAGAGGACGGCATGTTGGTCGGCGGTAAAGTGCTGGACCCCGAAAGCGGTAAACTGTATTACTGCAAAATATCCTTGCAGGGCGACAAACTGACCTTACGCGGTTCGCTGGACAAACGCGGCATGCTGGGCAGAAATCAGACATGGGTGAAGTAACGTCAACGAGAACGCAAACGCAAACGACAACAATATGAAAAAATATTTTTTATTCCTAACTATGGCAACCGTAATGACTGCTTGTGGACACAAATCATTGGGTCTGGGTGTTCTGCCGGAGAATTTAGACACCACCGCTAATCCCGTCGTGGATTTCTATCAATACGCTTGTGGCGGATGGATGAAAAACCACCCCTTAGAGGCTGAATATAGTCGCTTTGGCACCTTTGACGAATTGGCACAACGTAATCTTGAACAAGTCAACAGTTTGATACAAGACTTGGCTGCCGAAACGCATTTTCATGGTAGTGTGGAGCAGAAAATAGGTGACCTGTATAACATGGTTATGGACACGGTACGACGTGATACCTTGGGCGTTATGCCGGCATACAAGAACATTGAACCCCTGCAGGAAATAACCTCCAAAGAGGATTTGTTGCGTTACTTGGGTACCAGTCTGGAATGTAGCATGTGGGCGATGTATGTGGAAGCCGATGCCAAGAATAGCAGTATGAATATACTCAACGAGTGCCAGGCCGGCTTTGCCTTAGGCGAGAAAGAGTATTACTTCGACCAAGACGAACATTCGGTCATGATTCGTAACGAATACAAAAAACACATCGCCAAGATGTTCGGGTTATTCGGTTATTTGGACGGAGACTTGGCAGCCGACGTTATCCTTCGTATGGAGACCCGTTTGGCCGGTGCAGCCCTGAATAATGTCGAGTTGCGCGACCCCATACTTAACTACAACAAGATGAGTATAGACGAGTTGCAAACTATGGTTCCGGAGATAGACTGGCGCACCTACCTGGACCTCGGTGGCATGCATACCGACAGCATCAACGTGGGTCAGATAGCCCACCTGAAAGAGGCCGGTAAGATGTGGGCAGAGGAGTCCTTAGAGGACCTCAAGACCTTCTTTATCTGGCAAATCATAGACGGTAGCGCGGCTTATCTGAGCCAAGAGGTCTATATGGAGAACTTCCATTTCTACGGTCAGATACTGAGCGGAACACCCGAACCTAAACCGCTGTGGAAGCGTGCTGTCAGTCTGGTCAATGGCACGCTTGGCGAAGCTGTGGGACAGATGTACGTCCGGAAATACTTCCCCGAAGGACATAAAAAACGTATGCTCGCCTTGGTTAAGAACCTGCAAAAATCCTTGGGCGAACGTATTCAAGCCTTGGACTGGATGAGCGACGCGACCAAAGCCAAAGCACAGGAGAAATTAGATGCGTTCACTATCAAGATAGGTTATCCCGACAAGTGGCGCGACTATACGGCATTGGATATAGACAACACATTGTCGCTCTACGAGAACGTGCTGCGTGCCGCCAAGTTTGAACAGGATTACAGCCTGAGTTACTTGGACAAACCTGTGGATAAAGATAAGTGGTACATGACTCCGCAGACGGTCAACGCCTATTACAACCCTTCGACGAACGAGGTTTGTTTCCCTGCCGGTATATTGCAATACCCCTTCTTTGACATGAGTGCCGACGATGCCTTCAACTACGGCGCCATCGGTGTGGTTATTGGTCACGAGATGACCCACGGCTTTGACGACCAAGGGTGTCAGTTCGATAAAGACGGTAACCTGAATAACTGGTGGACCGACGAAGATAAGGCGGCTTTTGATGCACGTACCAAAGTGATGGAGGAATATTTCAACGGTATTGAAGTGGCTCCCGGCGTACATGCTAATGGCGCTTTCACCTTGGGTGAGAACATAGCCGACCACGGCGGATTGCAAATCAGTTATCAGGCGTTCAGTCGGTTACTCGCCGACGGCAAAGCCCAGTTGAGTAAAGACGAGAGTGCTTATACGCCCGAACAACGTTTCTTCCTCAGTTATGCCGATGTCTGGGCAGGCAATATACGCGACGAAGAAGTCCTGCGCCGCACCAAGTCCGACCCGCATAGTTTGGGTAAATGGCGTGTGAACGGAGCCCTTCCGCACATAAGTGCCTGGTATGACGCTTGGGGTGTAACACCCGATAGTCCGATGTTTGTTCCCGAAGAGAAACGTGTCCATATCTGGTAGTGCGTAGCGCACACCATACACTACATGGCAGATAAGATAGAAATCATAGGTGCTCGGGTGCATAACCTGAAGAATATATCGGTCAGCATGCCGCAAGGTAAGTTGACCGTTATTACGGGTTTGAGTGGCAGCGGTAAGTCGTCCTTGGCTTTTGATACCATCTTTGCCGAAGGACAGCGGCGTTATATGGAGACGTTCTCCAGTTACGCCCGCGGCTACATAGGTCAGATGCAGCGTCCCGATGTGGATAAGATATCCGGACTGAGTCCCGTCATCTCCATCGCCCAAAAAACAACCAGTCGCAACCCCCGTTCCACCGTTGGAACGATAACGGAGGTGTATGACTACCTGCGTCTGCTCTTTGCCCGTGCCGGTCATGCGTATTCATACCGGACGGGTAATGAGATGATTCAGATGACCGATGAGGAGATTGTGCAACGTATTCAGCAGGACTATGCCGGGCAGAAGATTCTGCTGCTTGCTCCGCTCGTACAAGGCCGTAAAGGTCATTACCGCGAACTGCTGGACTCGGTACGAAAAAAAGGTTACTTGCACGTACGTATAGACGGCGAGGTGCGCGAACTCTTCCAAGGTATGAAAGTGGACCGCTATCAGAACCACTTTATCGAACTGGTCGTTGATCGCATCAAAATAGATGCCGATAACGACGAGAAACGTCTGCTCGAATCGGTCAATAAAGCCATGACGGCAGGTGACGGATTGATTATGATCCTTCCGGCGGAAGGTACACAGCCCCGTTTCTTCTCGCGCAACATGATGGACCCCGAGACGGGTCTCAGTTACCGCAAAGCCGCTCCGCACACGTTCTCGTTCAACAGCCCGAGTGGCTGGTGCCCCTGCTGCAAAGGGCTTGGAAAAGTTAACGTCAACGACAACGACAACGTCAACGCAAACGACAACGACAACGTCAACGACAACGTCAACGCAAACGACAACGTTAACGAGATTATCCACGATGAGGATAACTGGTTTGAGCGCCTCGTGGAAGCCGTCAATAATACCGATTCACCAACTGACCAACTCACCGATTCCCCAATGGAACAGTGGGAGACGTGTCCCGTGTGTCACGGACAGCGGTTGAACAAAGAGGCACTCAGTTACCGCTTCGGAGGCAAGAACATAGCCGAACTGGCAGAGATGGATATAGATGTGTTGCTGGACTTTTTGGAGCATATCAAAGACACCGAACACGGTACGTCACGGGCTATTGCCGAACCTATCGTGAAGGAGATTTGCGGTCGCTTGCGCTTTATGTTGGCGGTCGGGTTGGATTACCTGTCGCTTAACCGTTCGTCGGACAGTCTGTCGGGCGGCGAGAGTCAGCGTATCCG
>JAGHSG010000061.1 GCA_018066005.1 Bacteroidales bacterium
CGGCTCGAATGGGATCGCGAACTCTTTTGATCACGATGGATATGAATAAAATCGGTCAAATGAGTTGCAATCCTGCGGTTGGCGGAATAGCTAAGGGACAGATTGTCAGGGAGATAGATGCTTTTGGCGGACAAATGGGTATCGTGACAGACCGCTCTGCTATCCAGTTTCGTATGCTCAACCGAAGCAAAGGACCCGCTATGTGGTCGCCTCGCTCACAAAGTGACCGTAAACGCTTTATTGAAGAGTGGGTAAAAGTTCTCTCTTCAACGGAGAATCTATACCTTTGGCAAGATGTCGTAACAGAACTCCTCATCCAAAACAATCAGGTCTGTGGCGTCAAGACGATGCTGGGCATAGAAATGAAAGCCAAAGCCGTTATATTAACCAATGGCACATTCCTCAATGGACTTCTGCACTTTGGTCGCGCACAAATCAAGGGCGGACGTACGTCTGAACCTGCTTCCTACGGACTGACGGAACAGTTAGTTACACTCGGTTTTCGTTCCAATCGCATGAAAACAGGCACACCGGCTCGTATAGATAAGCGCTCCATTGACTTCTCTCAAATGACGATTCAACCCGGTGATAGCGATGAATATAAATTCTCCTATTTACCCTCTGTTCATCGGCAATTGAAGCAAATGCCGTGCTGGATAACTTATACCAATCCCGCTACTCATGATGTGCTGCGACGTGGTTTGCCGGATTCACCCCTGTATAATGGACAAATCAAGAGTATAGGACCACGTTACTGCCCCAGTATAGAGACCAAAATAATCACTTTTGCCGATAAAGACCAACACCAACTCTTCTTGGAACCGGAAGGCGTAGATAGCAACGAATACTACGTAAACGGTTTCTCTTCTTCCCTGCCTTTGCAAATTCAGTTAGAGGCGCTTAAAACGGTTAAGGGTCTTGAAAATGTAATTATGTACCGTCCGGGATATGCCATTGAATATGATTTCTTCGACCCTACCCAACTCTACCCGACGTTGGAAACCAAATACATCAAAAACCTCTTCTTTGCCGGACAAATAAATGGCACGACAGGTTACGAAGAAGCAGCCGGACAAGGTATGATGGCAGGCGTTAATGCACACCAAAACATCATTGGTGGCAAACCGTTTATTCTGCATCGGGACGAGAGTTACATAGGTGTTCTCATTGACGACCTGATAAATAAAGGTGTAGATGAGCCCTATCGTATGTTCACTTCCAGAGCCGAATATCGCATCCTCCTTCGTCAGGATAATGCCGATGCCCGTCTTACAGAATTAGGCTACCAGTTCGGTGCTGTCTCGCAAGAGCGTTATAACGTGTATCTCTCAAAAAAAGAAGCGGAACAGCGCCTAACACAGTTCTTACAAGACACTTCTATCCGTGCAGATTATATCAATACATGGTTGGAATCTATCGGCGAAAGCCCACTCCAACATGGCTGTAAACTGCTTGATTTGGTCCTTCGTCCCAACGTGACTATTCAGGCATTAAGTACACAGATACCTGAACTGCAACGGCTGATAGATAGTTTTGTGGATAGACAAAATGAGATTATTGAAAGCACCGAAATCAATATTAAATACAAAGGATATATCGAACGCGAAAAAATGTCTGCTGACAAGTTACGCCGATTAGATAATATACGCCTTCCCGAAGATTTTGACTATCAAAGTGTACAGTCTTTATCCACGGAAGCACGCCAAAAACTGACGCGTATCCATCCGGATAGCATAGGTGCTGCCGGTCGCATCCCCGGCGTCAGTCCTAATGACATCAGCGTATTACTCGTTTTGTTAGGCAGATAAGATGTAAGTTAACGTTCCACGTGGAACAATAAAAATGATAACCACATCTGAACATATAAAATCTATTTTATCTCGCTTGCCTGAATTGCCGGGTGTGTATCAGCATTTGGACAAAGATGGTGTCGTTATTTATGTGGGAAAGGCTAAGAATCTGAAACGCCGTGTCGGTAGTTATTTCCAGAAAGAGCAGTCATGGAATAAGACGCGTCAGTTGGTTAAAAACATAGCGGACATTAAATATGTGGTGGTGGAGAATGAACAGGATGCTTTTCTGCTGGAAAACAATCTGATTAAACAATATCAACCTCATTATAATATCTTATTAAAAGACGGAAAGTCTTATCCGAGTATATGCATCACGCGTGAACAGTATCCTCGGATATTTAAAACGCGAAAGATAATTCGCTCAATAGGTGATTATTATGGTCCATACAGTTATGGTAATACGGTTGACTTAGTGTTGGAATTGATACACAAACTCTACCCTATTCGGACATGTAATATGCCGATGAATAAAGAAGGAATTGATCGTGGAAAATATCGCGTGTGCTTAAAATATCACTTAAAATTGTGTTCCGGAGTGTGTGCCGGGTGTGTACGGGATGAAGAATATCAGTCGTATATTGAGGGGGCAAAGAAAATTATTCGCGGAGATGCACGTCTTTTGTGTGGACAACTGATGGAGCAGATGGAAAAAGAGGCAACTGCATTGCATTTTGAGAAAGCACAGGAACTGAAAGAAAAACTTGAATTGATCGAGAAATTCTGCTCCAAAACAGTTATCAGTAATACCCATATCGGACAAATGGACATCTTTGGATATGACGAGCAGGATCAAAATGTGTATATAGCCATGCTGCATATCCAAAACGGTAGTATTGTGCAGGGACAAACGATTGAATATAAAAAACAACTGGATGAGCCTCGTGAAGAAGTGCTTGCTTTGGGTATGATGGAATTGCGGGAACGGTTAGGCAGTAAAGCCAAGGAAGTAATAGTCCCGTTTATTCCCGATGAATACGACGAAAATTTACATATTAATTTAGCCGTTTCCGGAGATAAAAAGAAGTTACTCGACTTGGCGATGCAGAATGTTTGTCAGTATAAGCAAGATCGACTCAAACAATCCGATAAACTGAATCCCGAGCAGCGTGCTATGCGTGTTTTGAGTGGCTTACAGTCCCTCATTAAACTGCAAAAAATACCAATGTTCATCGATAGTTTTGACAATTCATCCATACAAGGAACAGATGCTGTTGCCGGTTGCGTGGTGTTCAAAAAAGCCAAACCCAATAAAAGCGATTATAAACGATTTAGAATAAAAACGGTTGTCGGACAGGATGATTATGCTTCAATGCGCGAGATTGTACGTCGTAGGTATCAGGATATTATCGATGAACAGGGAACTTTTCCGGATTTAATCATTGCCGATGGTGGTATAGGTCAGGTACATGCTATTCGCGAAGTGATAGAGCAACAACTGCAACTGGATATACCGGTCGTCGGTCTGAAAAAAGATAATAAACATAGAACAAATACATTGGTCTTCGGAGACCCTATTCAAGAGGTGAGTCTGAAAGTTACGGACGAGGTTTTTCATCTCTTGGTCCAAATACAAGATGAAGTGCATCGTTTCGCTATTTCATATCACAAAAAGTCTCGTTCTAAATCACAAATAGAATCGGAACTTGATGATATACAGGGAGTTGGACACATTACAAAGCAAAAATTACTGTCTGCATTCAAGTCTGTTCCACGACTTAGAACAGCCACCAAAGAAGAATTAATTAAAATAGCCGGAAAACATTATGGATCAGTCGTTTACGACTATTTTAATACCAATTTATCGCGTTGAGAATTAAATATTTTTCACGAACATGACTACTTATACATTAAAATTGGATGAAAAAAGTACCCCTTTCCTGATTTCTGAACAGGGGGAGCATCTCTCGCCGGCTGATTTGATTCATCACTACCCTACCCGTCGTGTTTTTGCTTTTGATGCACCCATGGGAGCAGGTAAAACAACTTTCATTAAACAGCTGTGCGAAGAATTGGGTACAGAAGATGTTGTCAACTCTCCTACTTTTGCTATCGTCAATGTATATGATACCCCCAATGATGGTGAAGTATATCATTTTGATTGTTACCGTCTCAAGGATATTCGGGAAGCACAAGACTTTGGGGCTGAAGAATACCTCTATTCCGGCAACCTCTGCCTCATTGAGTGGCCGGACATAATAGCCCCCCTCTTGCCGGAAGATACGGTATATATAAAAATTAAGGTGTTGGAAAACGGAGACCGCCAATTGCTCGTTGAAGATAGATAGCTGGCAGGGCAATTAACAAGATGAAAGGACGCTTGTTCATAGTAGGTTTATGTTTGGGATTACTTATTCCCTCCTTCGTCATGGCTGAAAATGTGGAACATGAAAACATCTTAAAAGTGCATTTTGGGGGATCATGGCGGCAGGACCAGTACTTGACACCCCTACTCTACAAAGGCATGATGGTGGGCTTGGGTAACGAGTGGTGGCAACCTTTCAAACAAGATACCAAGTTAGGACAAGCCGGCAAATTAACCAATTGGGAACATGTCGGACAACTGAATTTGAAATTTGACTGGACATACAACCCTACTCGCTCCAATGTTATCTACGGCTTGCATCTGGATGCCGGCTGGGGGGCTTTGTACCGGTGGAAATTTGACCAACAGCGGGTGCAGATTATTTTGGGACCTTATTTGGATGTCAATACATCCGTTAAATATATGGTCCGAAATGTGAACAAACCGGTTTCAGTAGATGCTTTTGTTGGTGTAGAAGCGATGGCAGGTGTTAGTTATGCGTTCAAAGGTAAGAAAACATCGTATCGGTTGCGGTATCTGATTCGTGCCGATGTGATTGGAGTGGATTTTATGCCGGATTATTGGCAGTCTTATTATGAAATTTCTGAAAAAGTGTCCGGCAAGATTCGTTGTGCCGGTATGTGGAATCATTGCTTGCTGCGGCACGAATTGACCTTAGACATGCAATTTCCGCACTCTACTTGGCGGGTGGGTATAGAACATGAATATAACGAATATGGGCAGAAAAATATGATGTTCTCCACCGAACAAGTCTCGGCAATTATAGGCACATGTTTTCATTATAAATTAAATCCCAAGAAAGATTTTACAATATTCTAATAACGTAAAAAATAATGCGTGATATACGGCTATATATTATTTTGACCCTAATGGTTTGCTCATCATGTACTCATCGTTTCGACGGGGTGCAGGATAACACGCCCGTTGGCAATATGGAATGTTTGTGGCAGACGTTGGACCAAAAATACTGCTTTTTTGAAGAAAAAGAAGTGGACTGGCAAACAGTATATGATCAATATCTGCCGTCTGTCAAACAATTATCTTCAAAGGATTATTTAGGGTTATTTGACACGTTGGCATCTATGGTTAACGTCTTGAATGACGGTCATGTAAATCTATATTCAGACTTTGATATGTCCCGCTGCCAACAATGGTATGAAGGTTATCCCGACAATTGGGACTGGGATGTGCTGAAGGAGCGCTACTTGAAAGATTATCGTATAGCAGGAGGAGCCTATTATAACACACTTGCTAACGGCAAGGTGGGGTATATATATGTACCTGATTTTGAACATGTTATATCTGCTAACAATATGGCTTACATCCTCCGTTCTTTTATAGATTGTAAGGGACTGATTGTGGACGTGCGTAATAATGGTGGCGGAGATATGAGTTATGCCTACCAATTAGCCGCTACATTTTTCAAGGACGACAAAACAGTGGGTTATTGGCAACATAAGAATGGTACGGGGCATGAAGATTTCTCTTCTTTAGAAGCACAAACCCTACGCAAAAGCGACATGCCGTCATCGTGGTTGCGACCCGTAATTGTGCTCTGCAATCGGCATACGTATTCGGCTGCTAATTTCTTTGTGAGTATAATGAGAAAAGCAGATACAAAAGTTATTTTAATGGGTGGAAAAAGTGGTGGCGGTGGCGGTATGCCGTTGAGTTATGAACTGCCTAACGGCTGGATAATTCGCTTCTCCAGCGTGCGAATGTATGACGTGAATAAACAAAGTATAGAGCCGGGCATAGATCCCGATATAGAAGTAACGGATAATCCGCAAACCGCTGTGGATGAGATAATAGAAAAAGCCGTTTTAACCATTCAACAAATTCCACAACAATGATACAAGTTATTGATTTACAAAAGAGTTTTGGAAAATTGCAAGTACTTAAAGGGGTTAATTTGCAAGTCGAAAAAGGAGAGATAGTCGCTATTCTTGGTCGGAGTGGAGCAGGTAAGACAACACTACTTCAAATTATGGGAACCTTAGACACTCCGGATAGTGGCAAGGTACTGATTGACGGACAAGATGTGTTCGCGCTGAACGAGAAAGACCTCGCGGCTTTCCGTAATCAGCACATCGGTTTTATTTTCCAGCAACATCAACTCTTGCCGGAGTTCACGGCTCTTGAAAATGTTATGATGCCCGGAATGATAGCACGCATGGATGAGAAAGAACTTCGCCAACGTGCCACGAATCTGTTAATTCAGTTAGGGTTACAGGATAGAATGGACCATAAACCTAATGAACTGTCCGGTGGCGAGCAACAACGGGTAGCCGCAGCACGGGCCATGCTCTTGCAACCGGCCGTCATCCTTGCTGACGAACCCAGTGGCAGTTTGGATGAACAGAATAAAAAAGATTTGCATGCACTCTTGTTGGAGATGCGTGAGAAATATGGTCAGACCATTATCTTGGTTACACATGATAATGAACTGGCACAAATATGTGATCGTCAATTAGTTATACAAGATGGAAAAATATAATCAACTTATGGTTCGTGTTTCACGTTTAGTGTGTTGTTTTCTATGTTTGGTCTTGTGTCTGTTCAATAGCGGATGCTCGCACAAACGGTCATATTTCCCCAAAAATATGGAGCAACAGTCTATTCAGATTGTACGTTTTGATAATGCCTTAATGAATGTCAGTCAGGACTCGGCTTTGCAGGATGTTCGCGTTTTATACGATGAATACGAAGATTTTATGCCGGTCTTTGCGGAGAATATATTGGGTATCAATTCCGATGACACACTCTATCTGGCAGACGCTTTGCCGCAGTTCTTGGCAGATACGATGTACGGTTTTGCAGAAACAAATGCCGAAGTACAACGTCAGTTCGCGGACATAGCGGATATACAAGAACAATTGGACGATGCTTTTACCAAAATCCATTACCTGTATCACGACCTACCGCTGCCGATGATTTATTTCTTTATCTCTGGTTTTAATGCGTCTATCTTGTTTATGGACGATGATATGGCCGTAGGAACGGACATGTATTTGGGTAGCGATTGGAAGTACTATAACCAAGTGGTTTATCAGTATCAAAAACAAAATATGCGCAAGGAATGTGTTCCCATTGATGTGGTAAGTGCTTATTTATTCCGGAATATTCCCTATACATCGACTAAAAACAACCTCTTGGAGAATATGATTTTTCGCGGGAAAATAATGTATCTGGTGTCTATTTTGCTGCCTAATTATCCCGATTATGAAATAATGGGCTATACGCAGGAACAATGGGATTGGTGTGAGACGAATGAGCAGGCGATTTGGAATCATATCATGGACCGCCGCGATTTGTTCAAAACGGAAAGTATGTTGCTCACATCCTATCTGAACGACGGACCGTTTACTTCGGAAGTCTCCCAAGATTCGCCGGGCAGAGTAGGGACATGGATTGGCTGGCGTATAGCTGAGTCCTATATGGAACATAATCAGGACGTTACCCTGCAACAACTCATGGAAAACGGTGATGCCCAACTCATCTTACATGATAGTTTTTATAAACCATAATTTTTATTGAAATGAACGAACAAGATTTTCCCATATTAAACCAACAAGTACACGGACGACAGTTGGTGTACTTGGATAATGCTGCCACGACGCAGAAACCCCAACAAGTGCTGGATGCCTTAAACGAAGCATACACCACATGGAATGCCAATATCCATCGGGGTGTGCATCACCTCAGTCAGGTGGCTACGCAACACCATGAGGAAGCACGGCAAAAAGTGGCTGATTTCATCGGGGCAAAGTCCGCAAAAGAGGTTGTCTTTACCAAAGGTACAACCGATAGTATCAATATGTTGGCTTTCTCCTTTGGAGAAGCAATGGTGCATGAGGGGGATGAGATAGCGGTCAGTTACTTGGAGCACCACTCCAATATCGTACCTTGGCAGATGCTGTGCGAAAGGAAAAAAGCCCGCTTGCGCGTTATCCCGTTAAAGGCCGATTTGTCGCTTGATATGGAGCAGTTTAAGCAACTGCTGAACGACAAAACCAAATTGGTCAGCGTGGCACAGGTCAGCAATGTGCTGGGCATAGAGAATCCTGTTCGCGAGATAATACAACTGTCTCATAAACAGCATATTCCGGTACATATAGATGCCGCCCAGAGTGTGCCTCACATGCCTGTTAATGTGCAGGAATTGGACTGCGATTTCTTGTCTTTCTCGGCACATAAAATATACGGTCCCACAGGGTTGGGCGTGCTGTATGGCAAAGAAGCGTGGCTGAACCAACTGCCGCCGGCAGAGGGTGGGGGAGAGATGATTGAGCATGTCTCTTTTAACAAGACAACGTACAACACGTTGCCCTATAAATTTGAAGCAGGAACGCCTGATTTCATCGGCAGTTTCGGTCTGCAAAAGGCGTTGGAATATGTGGAACAAACGGGTCGGGAGCGTATTGCCGAATATGAAGGGGATTTGACGCAGTATTTGGAAGAAAAATTGAGTCAAATAGACGGCGTGAATATCTATGCCCAAGGGCAAAAAAAATACGGTGTGGTGTCGTTCAATGTGGGGAATATACACCCGTTTGATATAGGCACTTTGTTGGACCAGCAAGGCATCGCCGTCCGCACAGGACACCACTGTGCCGAGCCGTTGATTGACTTCCTTCATGTCCCCGGAACAATACGTGCTTCTATTGCTTTGTATAACACAAAAGACGATGTAAATCGTTTTATAGAGGCGTTAAAACGGGCAATCACAATGCTAAATTAACCACGGTGTCTATAAATACTCTTCTTATACTGGCTTTTACAATTGTCTCCTACAATGTGGAGAATTTATTTGACGCCCGTCATGACACGTTAAAAAATGACATCGAATATACGGCTGATGGCTCGCGCCATTGGTCGTATGTTCGTTATAACAATAAGGTCGAACAGGTCTCGCGTGTCATCTGCAATATAGGTGGCTGGGATAAACCCGCCCTTGTCGGTTTGTGCGAAGTAGAGAATGATTCGTGCTTGCTGCGGCTCTGTCGCCAAATGCGCCGCTATCCTTATCGTTTTATTCATTTTGAAAGCCCCGACGAACGTGGTGTCGATGTGGCGCTGCTGTATGATTACACGCAGTTCACGCCTTTGGACTCTATGCCCCTCTTTGTCCCGTTAGGAACCGACCGCACCCGCGACATCCTCTTCGTCAAAGGCCTCATCAACCGTGCATTGTCAACCGCCAACCGTCAACCGGAAAAGGATATCTCTCAACTTTCAACTCTCAACTCTAAACTAAAAAAAGATACAATGTATCTTTTCCTCTGCCACCTCCCCTCCATGTTAGGGGGCAGGGCTGCTTCGGAGTGGAAAAGACAGGCGGCGAAAGATATCATCCGGCATCGGGTAGATAGCATCTTGACCTGTCAGCCCTCGGCATATATTGTCGTTATGGGGGATATGAACTCGGCTCCGCAGGAAGATATTAACGGACTGACTAATAAGATGTTACCATTGGAGCAGCAGGGTAGGGGAACGCATTATTATCAAGGGCGGTGGTCCTGTCTGGACCAGTTTTATCTATCTCCGTCTTTGGACTCGTTAGCGCAAGTGCGCATCTATGATGCTCCTTTCTTGCTCACCGATGACCCTCAGTACCTGAATACCCGTCCCCGCCGCACTTTCAACGGCTACCATTACGACCGGGACGGCTATAGCGACCACCTCCCCATCATCCTCTCCCTCCCTTAATCACTAATTCTCAAAAAAAATTTGCATATATGGAAAAAAAATTGTAATTTTGCAGGCAAAATTGAATTCAACCTCTAAAACAATCAATATCCGAATTTATGGACAACATTCAATTGCCGGAAAATGCAGCCAGACCTTTGAAGCCGGGCGAGAAATATACCCCCATTCTGCGTGGGGATAAACAGTATCCCGAAGTAACGCCTTACAGCGTCCTGATGGGTGTTATCATGGCGGTCATCTTCTCCGCTGCGGCTGCTTATTTGGGACTGAAAGTGGGGCAGGTCTTTGAGGCGGCTATACCTATTGCCATCATCGCTGTGGGGCTGTCTTCCGCCTTGCGCCGTAAGAACTCCTTGGGCGAGAATGTTATCATTCAGAGCATAGGTGCCAGTTCGGGTGTTATCGTGGCAGGCGCCATCTTCACGCTCCCTGCCCTCTACATCTTGCAGGCCAAATACCCCGAAATAACGGTCAACTTTATGCAGGTCTTTATGTCCTCGCTCTTGGGTGGCTGTCTGGGTATCCTGTTCCTGATACCTTTCCGTAAGTTCTTTGTTCAGGAGAAGCACGGCGAATACCCCTTCCCCGAAGCAACCGCCACAACGCAAGTATTGGTTAGTGGCGAGCAAGGCGGTAATCAGGCTAAACCCCTTATCTGGGCTGCCGGAATAGGTGGAATATATGACTTCGTTGTTTCTACTTTCGGTACGTGGACAGAGAGTTTAAGTACACGTATGATGGGCTGGGGCGAGGCTCTCGCGATGAAATCCAAAGTGGTCTTGTCCGTCAATACCTCTGCTGCCGTGTTGGGTTTGGGCTATATCATCGGACTCAAATATGCGGCTATTATCTGTGCCGGCAGTTTCTTTGCGTGGTGGGTTGTACTGCCTGTTTTGGGTATCATGCCCGAGTTCGCTGCCGCTGACCCTGCTTTTCTCTTTAAGGAGTTCGCCCGTCCGTTAGGTATAGGCGCCATCGCGATGGCAGGTCTGATAGGTATTTGGAAAAACAAGAGTATCATAGGCGGTGCTTTCGGACTCGTCAAGAGTGAGTTCGGAACCAAAGCCGGTGCCGTTAAGGCCAATATATTACGCACGGACAAAGACCTCAGTATGAAGTTCTTGGCAATAGCCGTCATCGCTGCTTTGCTCATCGTACTCGTGTTCTTCTGGCTTGGCGTGCTGCATAATATGGTGCAGGCGTTGGTGGCTTGGGTAGTTGTCACCGTCATTGCTTTCCTTTTTACCACCGTGGCGGCTAACGCCATTGCCATTGTGGGCAGCAACCCAGTGAGTGGTATGACCCTTATGACCCTGATTATTGCATCGGTGGTCTTTGTGGCAGTCGGTATGAAAGGTCCTTCGGGCATGGTGGGAGCGATGGTTATAGGCGGTGTCGTTTGTACGGCCCTCTCTATGGCGGGCGGCTTTATCACCGACCTCAAAATAGGTTATTGGATAGGTACAACGCCGCAGAAACAGGAGGCGTGGAAATTCCTTGGCACCTTGGTCAGCGCTGCCACGGTCGGCGGTGTGATGATAATTATGAATAAGACGTACGGCTTTGTGGGTGAGAACGCTCTGGTCGCTCCGCAAGCCAACGCTATGGCTGCCGTTATTGAGCCGCTTATGTCCACCGGTGATGCACCGTGGATGTTGTACTTTGCGGGAGCCGTCTTGGCACTTATCCTCAACTTGTTGGGTGTTCCTGTCTTGGCGTTTGCGTTAGGTATGTTCATCCCGCTTGAACTGAATACACCTCTGTTGGTCGGCGGTGCTATTGCGTATTTTGTCAGCAAGGCGAAAGATGACTCCGAAGCCGAGAAAAAAGCAGCCGAAGAGCGTAATAACAAGGGCACGCTTATCGCATCGGGCTTTATCGCCGGCGGTGCCTTGATGGGTGTTGTTTCAGCCGTGCTGAAATTCTGCGGGGTGGATGGTTATATGACCGCTTGGGCTGCCTCTGCCGGAGCCGAGGTAGTCGGTGTCGTGGCGTATATACTGCTGATTGCTTACTTTGTATATGCAAGTAAAAAAACTAAATAACTTACAAATTTACAAATTTACAAACTTACAAATTATTAAGTCTTATGGTTAATTTCAAAGAATTAGGTCTTGTCAACACCAAAGAGATGTTTGCCAAGGCAATCAAAGGCGGATATGCTATTCCTGCCTTCAACTTCAACAACATGGAACAGTTGCAAGCTATCGTTAAAGCCAGCGCTGAAACCAAGAGTCCCGTTATCCTGCAAGTAAGTAAGGGTGCCCGTAACTACGCCAACCAAACGCTGTTGCGTTATATGGCTCAGGGTGCCGTTGAGTACGCCAAAGAGTTGGGTTGGGAGAATCCCCAAATCTGCTTGCACCTCGACCACGGAGATAGTTTCGAACTCTGCAAGAGCTGCTGCGACTTCGGTTTCTCCAGCGTCATGATTGACGGTAGTGCTCTGCCTTACGAAGAGAATATCGCTCTGACCAAGAAAGTGGTTGAATACGCTCACCAATACGGTGTTACCGTTGAAGCTGAGTTGGGCGTGTTGGCAGGTGTTGAAGATGAAGTTCAAGCCGAAGAGAGCCACTATACCAAACCCGAAGAGGTTATCGACTTCGCTACCCGTACCGGTTGCGATTCTCTCGCTATCTCCATTGGTACCAGCCACGGTGCTTATAAGTTCAAACCCGAACAGTGCACACGCGACCCGAAGACCGGTCGTCTTGTTCCTCCTCCATTGGCATTTGACGTCTTGGACGCTGTTATGGAGAAACTGCCCGGCTTCCCCATCGTATTGCACGGCTCGTCTTCTGTTCCCCAGGAATATGTAGATATCATCAACGCCAACGGTGGCAAACTGCCTGATGCAGTAGGTATCCCCGAGGAGCAACTGCGCCAAGCTGCCAAGAGCGCTGTCTGCAAGATTAACATCGACTCCGACTCTCGTCTGGCTTTCACCGCTGCTGTTCGTAAAGTCTTCAACGAGAAACCCGGTGAGTTCGACCCGCGTAAGTACTGCGGTCCCGCTCGTGATTTGATGGTTGAACTGTACAAACATAAGATCGTTAATGTCCTTGGTTCGGACGGAAAGGCGTGCTAAATCATGGCATTAAAGTTTATGACAGCCGACGAGGCTGCGGCTCTCGTCAATAATGGTGACATCTGCGGTATGGGTGGTTTCACCCCCGCAGGTGCGCCTAAAGATGTTCCTACGGCTATTGCCAAACGTGCAGAGGCTGCTCATGCCGAAGGCAAACCCTTCAAGATAGGTATGTACACGGGGGCTTCGACGGGTGATTCGTGTGACGGTGCTTTGGCTCGCGCTCACGCTATTCAGTTCCGCACCCCTTATCAGGGCAATAAAGACCTGCGTACCGAATTGAACGCACAAAGTGCGCATTACTTTGATATGCACCTCAGCGAATTGGCACAGGATATCCGTTACGGCTTCCTCCCCAAACCGGACTTCGCTATTATCGAAGCCTGTGATGTAGTGGAGAAGGGTGATATGGTGGAGATCGTTCCCACGGCCGGTGTAGGTAATATGCTGACTTTCTGCGAATTGGCTCCCAAGATTATTATCGAATTGAATGCTGCTATGCCCGCTACCATGCGTGGTCTGCACGACCTCTATGAGCCGGCTGACCCCCCGCAACGTCGCGAGATACCCGTGTATAAACCCTCCGACCGTATCGGTACGGATTGCATCACGGTGCCGGCAAGCAAAGTGGTAGCTGTCGTTCATACCAACCGCCCCAACGAAGTAGGTAAGTTCACTCCGCTGGATGAGACGACGCAACAAATCGGTAATAACGTGGCTGCTTTCTTGGAGGCAGAGATGAAAGCCGGTCGTATCCCGGCATCTTTCCTGCCTATACAGAGTGGTGTAGGTAACGTGGCCAACGCCGTGTTAGGTGCTTTGGGCGAGAACAAACACATCCCTGCTTTTGAGATGTACACCGAGGTTATTCAGGACTCCGTGGTAGGTCTGATGAAGGAAGGACGTATCAAGTTCGCTTCCGGTTGCTCGCTGACGATTGGTGCCGACAAGTTGCAGGATATTATCGACCACATGGACTTCTTCAAGGACAAGATTGTACTTCGTCCGCAGGAGATTTCCAACAACCCCGAGTTGGCACGTCGTATGGGTCTTATTACCATCAACACCGCCCTTGAGGCAGATATCTTCGGTAATATCAACTCCACGCACGTATGTGGTACCAAGATGATGAACGGCATCGGTGGTAGTGGTGACTTTACGCGTAACGCGTATATCTCTATCTATACGACACCTTCCACCGCCAAAGGCGGTTGCATCTCGGCTTTCGTACCGATGGTTAGTCACTTGGATCATAGTGAGCATAGTGTTAAGATTATTATCACCGAGCACGGTATAGCCGACTTGCGTGGTAAGAGTCCTATCCAGCGTGCGCACGAGATTATCAATAACTGTGTTGACCCGGCTTATCGTCCTATGCTCAACGAGTATTTGGAGATGTCCAAGACGGCACAAACGCCTCACACCTTGTCTTGCGCCCTCGCCATGCACGAGGAGTTCCTCAAATCGGGTGACATGCGCAACACCAAGTGGGAAAACTACAAACGCTAAACCGGTTCGCCGATTTAGGCGCTCTGCGCCGTTCTATTAGCGAAGCGTTCTACTAGGCACGTTAGTGCCGTTCAATAAAAAAGTCGTCCTTTGGGGCGATTTTTTTGCATAACTGGGAATGACAGTGAAAATGAATGCTAAATTTAGGGGAATGATAGAAAAAGTGTGTATTAAAATATGGGGAATGATAGAAAAAGTGTAAAAAAGTTTGCGTATATCATTTATTTTCAGTATCTTCGGCAAGCTGCCTTGTGCTCTGCACAATTCCCCCGAATATACGTTCGCGTCTTGCTGGATATACGCTGCATATTAGGGTACAAGGCTTTGCCTTATATATCTATTTTTGTATTGTCTTTGGTGTGCAAGCACCCCACGACTATACCAAAAA
>JAGHSG010000162.1 GCA_018066005.1 Bacteroidales bacterium
CTCCTTGTCAAAGCGTACATAGTAATCACCGATGAGGTGGTCGCCTTTCTTGCCGGACGATTCAGGCGTCTCGCCGTTACCGAAACGCAGCCATGCCAACATAGATTTGCAGATATGGATACCGCGGTCATTCACAATATTCGTCTTGACTACCTGCCACCCGTTGGCTTCCTGAATCTTGGCGATAGAGTAGCCCAGCAGGTTATTGCGGGCACGCCCCAAGTGCAGGGGTTTATTGGTGTTGGGGGATGAGTATTCCACCATCATCAAGCCTCTTCCGTCAGGAGCCGTGCCGTAGTTGGCATCGGCATAGATGTCCTGCAACTGACTTATCCAGAACTGCTGACTGATGGTCATGTTCAAAAAACCTTGCACAGCGTTGAAGGAACTAATTAAAGGTGAATTGGTGATGTATTCGCCTATTTCCTGTGCCACTTGTGCAGGGGCTTTGCGTGCCATCTTGACAAAGGGGAAGACCACCAAAGTGATGTTGCCTTCAAACTCGGGACGAGTTTTCTGCAACTGAATCATCTGTTCCGTTGCATCTATCTGATAGAGGTTCTTGACGGCCTCTTGAACTTGCTTTCTAAGTATCTCTTCTAATGTCATGGCTATTATTTTTTTACTGCCTTAAAGGACATGTCAAGTGACTTGACGGAGTGGGTGAGGGCACCGACGCTGACAAAATCAACTCCACAAACAGCATAGTCGTGCAGGGTGTCGATGGTGATACCTCCGCTGGATTCAATTTCAATATACTTGCTGCTCTTCCAGTTGCGAATAAACTGCACGGCTTCTTTGGTGCGCTCGGGCGTGAAATTGTCCAACATGATACGGTCGGGAATACCTGTCTCCAAAGCCTGTTGTATCTCGTCCAAGTTGCGCGTTTCAATCTCAATACGCAGGTCTTTGTTCTTCTCCTTGCAGTAGTTCTGCGCACGCACAAGAGCGTTTTTGATGCCGCCTGCAAAATCAACATGGTTATCTTTGAGCAGAATCATGTCAAACAACCCGATACGGTGATTCATACCGCCACCAATCTTGACCGCTTCTTTCTCCAAATAACGCAGTCCGGGAGTCGTCTTGCGAGTGTCCAAGACATGGCAAGCCGTGTCGGCAATACGTTTCTGGTAGTTATGGGTGGTCGTGGCAATGCCGGACATACGTTGCATAATATTCAGCATCGTGCGCTCCACTTGCAATAGACTCAACTCCTTGCCCGTAACGCGGAAAGCAATATCTCCGGGATGCACTTCGGCACCGTCTTCGATAAACCCTTCAAACTGCAAGGTCGGGTCAAAATAGCGAATAATCTCCTTTGCCACTTCAACACCGGCAAGAATACCATCGCCCTTGATAATCAACTGTTGCGTACCAATCTGCGTGTCAGGGATGCAACTCAACGAAGTGTGGTCGCCGTCACGAATATCTTCCTCAAACCACAAGGCAATCAATTTCTGTAATGCTTTTGTATCCATATTATTCATAATTTGATGCAAAGGTACGAAATAATTTGCATATATGCAAAAAAAAGTGTATTTTTGCAGCGTGAAACGAATAATTATGCGAAAACTATTTTGTTTGATAGGACTTTGTGTGGTGCTGGTGGCATATTCTGCCCCCATTACACCTGACGAGGCCAGCCGTATTGCTGCCCAGTGGCAAGGCGGGAAAGCGTGCGTAGGAAGACGTGCTGCATTAGGTAACAGTACAGATGCTGAAACAGTTAGTCAACCGTTATATGTGTATAATTTCGGCAATAATAACGGCTGGGTATTGGTTGCCGGTGATGACCGTGCCCGTGCTATGGTCTTGGGATATTCGGAGACCGGGTCTTTTGACTATGACCAACTATGCGATGCCGAAAAAGTATGGATAGATGGCTATGCAGAGCAGATTAGTAGTTTGCAAGATATTTCGGAAGATGGGTATGAGGCGGATGGTGATGTCGTTTCACGAAAAGCCATTCAGTCTGTAGTGACGCCTATGTTAACCACCGCGTGGAAGCAAGGGGCTCCATATAACACGCTGAGTCCTACGATACACGATTCTGCAACGCTGGTCGGTTGTGTCGCCTTGGCTTGGGCGATGGTTTGTAAATACATGGAATACCCGTCTTCGGCTTCCTTCTCGTATGATTATATTTGGGCTAAAAACGATTCCACTCGCCGCTCCGGAACAGTTTCTTCTACCTACGACTACTCGCTGATGCTCAATCAGTTAACCACCACGTCGGACCAAACAAAAATAAACGCTGTGGCTCAGTTGCTCTCCGATATAGGTAGCGCCGTGCAAATGAACTACGGCATATCTTCATCCAGTGCCACGCCGCGTTTTGCAGCCGGTAATATGGTAGCCAAATTCGGCTTGGACCAAGGCATGGTTAATCACTACCGCAATTATTATTCGGATGCTGACTGGGATGCTATGCTGATGCGCGAATTGGATGCAGGACGTCCAATTATCTATTCCGGCTGGAAAGCCTCGGGTGGAGGACACACCTTTGTGTGTGATGGATATAATAGCAACGGTTATTTTCATTTCAATTATGGTCATGGGTCGGTTCCCACCACATATTACAAGAGTTCTGCCGTTAAGAGTGATTATAACAAGAACCAAGAAGCCGTTACACATATTATGGCATCCTATTCGTCTCAAGTGCCCGGCGTAGATGCCACCTTTGGTGGAGACGTGTCTTTTAATGCCTCGAAGATGCAGTTTACTATTGATTCGAAGGTGCATTTCTCGGTCATGCAGCCCTGCAAGATTTATAACACGATTTGCTGCGAGAACACTGCTACAGGGCAGAAATTCTACGGCAAAGAGAAAGATATTAACTGCAAAACGAGTAATGACTGGAGTTATACGTCTGCTTCTGTCACGTACGACTTGCCTTTAGGCACACGTACTCAAATGCCGAATGGTACTTACCGCTGCTATCCCGTTTTCCGCGTAACAGTAGGTGATTTATCCGGGGAGTACCAGCGTTTTTATTGCCCCTCGGAGCAATATATATCGGAGTTGTGTATGCGAAAAAACGGTACGCAATACACCGTTGTAGATTGTCCTCAGCCCGTTACAGACATACAAAACATCCGTTCCGAAAGGGATGTTTGTAATAAAATCCTCCGAAACGGATGTCTTATCTTACGTTATAACGGGGTGGAGTACAATGTGTTAGGTGCTCCTATCACTCGTTAATTCTTGAAATTCAATTCACCGCCTTTCAGTTCAACAATCACCGGTTGTTGGGTATTGATTTTGCCTGCTATGATGGCTTTACTCAGTTCGTTCAGTACGAGGCGTTGCAAAGCACGTTTGACCGGTCTGGCACCAAATTGCGGGTCGTATCCTTCTTTGGCTATATAGCGGATAGCATCGTCCGTAACGCGCAGGTCAATACTTTGCTCCAACAACATCTTGTGAATGCGATTAACTTGCAGTTGGACCACTTCACGTATATGGTCTTCACTCAATTCATCGAAGTGGATGATATCATCTATCCGGTTGAGGAACTCCGGCCGTACTTGGGTGCGCAGTTGTTCTTCTGTCAGGTTGGACGTAAGTATGATGAGCGTGTTCTTGAAGTTTACGACGCGCCCTTTGTTGTCGGTCAACCGACCGTCGTCCAGCAGTTGCAGCAGGACATTGAACACATCGGGGTGGGCTTTTTCCATCTCGTCAAACAGCACCACAGAGTAAGGTTTGCGTCGGATGGCTTCGGTCAGTTGTCCGCCTTCGTCATAACCTACATATCCCGGAGGCGCTCCGATAAGACGGGTCGCGGAGAATTTCTCCTGATACTCGCTCATATCAATGCGCGTAATCATATTCTCATCATCAAACAGATAGTCTGCCAGCGCCTTCGCCAATTCGGTTTTACCTACACCCGTTGTACCCAGGAAGATGAAACTTCCGATAGGTCGTTTGGGGTCTTGCAGTCCGGCACGCGAGCGGCGAATAGCATCTGAAACGGCTTGAATGGCTTCTTCCTGACCGATGACACGTTTGTGCAGTTCGGATTCCAGATTAAGCAGTTTATCCTTCTCGCTCTGCATCATCTTGTTGACGGGAATACCGGTCCAACGAGCCACTACTTCGGCGATGTCGTCTTCATCTACTTCTTCCTTGATAAGTGTTTGGCCGCCCACATTATTAAGCGCCTCTTGTGCCGCTTTGATATTGGCTTCGGCTTCTTGTAGTTTGCTATAACGTATCTCTGCCACTTTGCCGTAATTACCTTCTCGTTCTGCCACTTCGGCTTCGCGTTTGAGTTGCTCTATACGGGCTTTCTCGTTCTGGATAGTAGCGACATAACCTTTCTCTTTCTGCCATTGTGCGTCCAAGGTGGTGCGCTGTACGTTCAGTTCTTTTAACTGCTCCTCTATGGCATTAAGTTTGGCTTCGTTCTTTTCCCGTTTGATGGCTTCGCGCTCAATCTCCAATTGTTTGATCTGACGGTCCAGGTTATCCAATTCTTCGGGCTTGCTATCTACTTCCAACCGCAGTTTGGCGGCCGCTTCGTCCACGAGGTCGATGGCTTTGTCGGGCAAGAAACGGTCCGTTATGTAGCGTGCAGACAAGTTAACAGCCGCTATTAGGGCATCGTCTTTGATACGTACTTTATGATGGGTCTCGTATTTCTCTTTCAGTCCGCGCAGAATAGAGATAGTGGCAGCTTCGTCCGGTTCGTCCACGGTGACTTTTTGGAATCGACGTTCTAAAGCCTTATCCGTTTCAAAGTATTTCTGATACTCGTCCAAGGTTGTGGCTCCGATAGCACGCAAGTCGCCTCGTGCCAAAGCCGGCTTAAGGATATTGGCAGCATCCATGGCGCCCGAACTCTTACCGGCACCAACAAGGGTATGTATCTCGTCAATAAAGAGAACAATTTCACCGGCAGCCTCGACTACCTCGTTAATAACACCTTTCAGACGCTCCTCAAACTCGCCTTGGTACTTGGCACCGGCGATTAAGGCACCCATGTCAAGGCTATATATCTGTTTCTTTTTCAGATTCTCTGGAACGTCACCGCTTATGATACGTTGTGCCAACCCTTCTGCAATGGCAGTCTTGCCCACACCGGGCTCACCGATGAGAATAGGGTTGTTCTTGGTGCGTCTGGATAATATCTGCAACACACGACGTATCTCATCATCCCGCCCGATGACGGGGTCCAATTTACCATTTTGGGCTCTCTCGCAAAGATTGATGGCAAACTTGTCTAAATTTTCAGTCTTCTTTTCCATAGTTATCCATTTTATAAATCATTTGCTTAACCCTATACAAACAACATACCAAAATATCAAGTATGACATTTTGGCAGTTGTGTGGCAGACATAGACATGGCTGCCGAAGAATTATGTATCTTCTACTTATTGGATATTGCGGAGTTTTTTCTCCCAGTTCCAAGCGCTTAACAGTACTTCTTCTACAGGAGTATCGGCTTTCCAACCCAGCACTTCGTTGGCTTTCTTGGGGTTAGCCCAAACTTGCTCAATATCTCCCTCGCGGCGACCTACAATCTCGTATTTGAGATGCACGCCAGTGACTTTGATAAAGGTATTCAGTATCTCCAGAACGCTTAATCCGCGACCTGTTCCCAAGTTGAAAATCTCTACTTGGTCAGTGGCTTTTTGTGCCAGCATACGTTCCACAGCCTGTACGTGGGCTTTGGCCAAGTCCATGACATATATATAATCGCGTATGCACGAGCCGTCTGGTGTGTTGTAGTCATCCCCGAATACACGCAGTTTCTCACGCAGTCCGGAAGCCGTTTGGGTTACAAAGGGCAACAGGTTATTCGGAACTCCGTTAGGCAATTCACCTATCTCAGCAGAAGGGTGTGCTCCAATTGGGTTGAAATAACGCAAGATGGTGGCGTGCAAGTTGGCATTAGCGTGACAAGTGTCTTGGATAATTTCTTCATTAATCTGCTTCGTATTGCCGTAAGGTGACAAGGCTTTTTGAATAGGTGCTGTCTCATCTACGGGCAGATGTTTGGCATCCGGCTGACCATAAACGGTACATGAACTGGAGAACACAATGTTTTGCACACCGTGTGCCAACATCAGTTCCAATAATGTGATTAATGAACCGATATTATTGCGATAATATAGTAGCGGTTTTTCTACGGATTCTCCGACTGCTTTGCTGGCTGCAAAATGGATAACTGCTTCAATATCTGTATATTGATTAAACAGACGATTCATATTGGGGTAGTCCATGCAGTCTAAATTTTCAAAATCCGGTTTGCGACCGACAATTTTCTCAATACCGTTTAGCACTTCTATATTGCTATTGCTCAAATTGTCCACGATGACTACATCGTAACCTTGTTGCATCAAGCAAACAACGGTGTGAGAACCTATATAACCGGTTCCGCCGGTGACTAAAATTCGTGCCATGACTTAAAATAGTTTTTGCGGATAAACGCCTTGTTTAACTAATTCGTTAATTTTCAAGATGAATTGCGGACGGTCTTCGGCATAAGTTACACCAAACCACTTGCTGGGTGTATCCAACACTTTACACGTGGCTTTGCCGGCTACTAACAAATCATTGACGAGGGTAGGGATATAGAACTCTGCTTTCAGTTCTTGTCCGTTCTTTTGCAAGAAAGCCTTGAAACTATCTTCGGCATATTGGAAATATTCCGGTGTAAAGCCCCACATATTCATGGAAACGGGTGTGTTTAGTGGTATCTCGGTATCTACGTCGTCTTCGGTGTAAACAATCTTATCACCTTTTTTCTCAATCTTGGTACGTTCTACGACATCTTTCAAGTAACCCTTTTCATCGGTGGCACAAACACCACGGCTGACGGTACCATTTTCACTCAACGTATTCTGCACACGGTAACCAATCATGCAATATTGCCCTTGCGTACCTTCAATGCTTTGAAGATAGTCTGCCAGCACTTTGAAAGATTCTTTGCCATAGAAATCATCGGCATTGATGACGGCAAACGGCTCTTTGATAATATCTTTGGCCATCAGCACGGCGTGGTTGGTTCCCCAAGGTTTGGTGCGCTCGGGATTATACGAATATCCGGCAGGCACTTTATCCAACGATTGAAAACAAATTTCGCAAGGCACTTTGTCTTCATATTTGCTCAATACAACTTTGCGGAAATCGTCTTCAAAATCCTTACGGATAACAAAAACAATCTTGCCAAATCCGGCACGCAGAGCGTCGTAAACACTATAATCCATGATGGTCTCCCCGTTAGGACCGAGTCCGTCAATTTGTTTCAGTCCTCCATAACGGCTACCCATTCCTGCAGCCAAAATAAATAGTGTAGGTTTCATTTTAGTTTTATTTTGTTGATTTATTATGTTCTTTTCTTCGTTGTTCCCAATATTGTTTTCTACGTTCCATATAATCCAGTCGTTTCTGCTCGTATTCGGCACGGCGTTGCTTGAGGTCATCCATAAAATTCTCATATCTGGATTTATGGATAAGCCATGTACCATAGATTTCCGAGCAGTTACCGGCGGTCATAAAGGCTTGAATATGGTGGTCGCGCATATATTTCATCAAATCTGCATACTCGTCTTTGGTCAATAGCGATTGTATTTCCATTTGTTTGGTGTTGGTATATCCGCCCGTAACTTCGTACAACGAGCATCCGCGACGTATATCATCTACAATGTACTTGCGCACGCGATCCCACTCGGGCGTGATAATGCACACGCGCTTGCGATTGCTCATGTTCACGGTCAGATAGTCAATAACCAGACCATTAATCCATGTACCTAACAAACCGATTACTACCATGCGGAAGTCATTGATAAGGAATGCCGTACAGCAGATGATTGCCCCGCCGATAGATACCGAAGCACCTATGTCAAAGTGCAAGAACTTATTGATTATCTTGGCAATAATATCCAATCCGCCGGTCGAAGCATTCATGCGGAACTCAAATGCCTGACAAGCACTCAACAAGATGACAAAGCACATCAAATCAAACCAAATATCACCTAATCCCAGTCCGGCACTCATCACGGAGTCTTTGACCTGTTCCAATACTTCTCCGCTTCGGCTTAACAAGTAGGGATTACCGTGAATATCCAATACAGACCGTCCTTGTGCCAACTGAATCAAGATGTCTTGGTCATAAATAACTTTGTGTGTAAAATTGGTGTAAGGATAGATACGGTCCCATATTTGGGTGAAGGGACCAAGAATCATGGCGGTATAGACTGTTTTGGCACCAAATTCATTGCCAATTAATAAAAACGCCAGTATCAGCAAGAAAGCGTTGATACCCATTACCCAATAGGAAAAAGTGTCTGCGTTACCGCCTAATGCCGTATTGATGACAATACTCAAACCGGATATAGTACCTACAATCAAGTGGCTCGGCATTAGGAAATAATACACGGCGGCCGCTCCGATGAACATACCAACGGACATCATGATTAATTCTTTCCAGAATTTGGCCGTCTTCATGGCAGCCACAAACTCGTGCATCAAGTTGCTCCAATAAGCCGTTGTAAAATATTGCTTAACAGTATCTTCCATATCGTAATATTGTTGTTAATGAATCACCGTACCTTTTTCTTCGGGATGTAGGAATGGACGTACATAGAGTGGGATGTGCTTTTCTGCCAGCGGTTCAAAAGTCTTGTGGTGTACGATTTGTGCTCCTTTTTCCACCAACGCGGCGGCTTCTGCATAACTCATTTCATGGATCAGTTGTGCGTCTTTAACTTTTCTCGGATCTGCACTATACACACCTTGCACATCTTTCCATAATGTTACCGACTCGGCATCCAACATGTATGCGAGTAGGGCTGCCGTATAGTCTGAGCCTTCGCGTCCTAATGTGGTGCGAAGACCGTCTTTAGTGCCTCCTATAAAGCCCTGTGTGACATAGACGTGCGCAGGATGTTGCTGTATATAGGTTTGGAGATGTTGTTGGGAAGCGGCTATATCCACTTGGGCATTGCGGAATGTATCGTCGGTTTGTAACAGTTGGGTAATATCCATCCAGTGGTTAGCAATACCGGCGTGGTTAAGATAAGCGCTGACAATACGAGTGGATTGTAATTCACCGGTGGAGACCACCTGGTCGTACAAGCAATCATATTCTTTGTCCTCGTAGGTGGCATCCGGATAGAGCATTTGGGTAAACTCTTCCAATTGGTTGGTTGTTTTACCCATAGCACTAACGACGACAATCAAATCTTCTGACTCGTTAGCCAAAATATCTGCCAGGTGTCGAATGCGTTCTGCATTCTTCACGGACGCTCCGCCAAACTTATAAATCTTCATCCTAAATTAGCCATCCGAATGGCTGTGACGGCTCCTTCAATACCTTTGTTGCCCAATTTGCCACCTGAACGTTCTTTGGCTTGTTTTTCGTTAAGAACGGTCAGCACAGAGAAAATAACCGGTGTAACGCCCTTGCTGTTCAGCATAGCGACTCCGTTGGTGACGGACTCACATACATAATCAAAGTGGGGTGTTTCACCTTTGATGACACAACCGATGACGATGATGGCATCAAAGCGGGAACGGCGGTTATTGATATTGGGTTGGGGTATCAAACGCCCGGCTGCATAAGTCAGTTCAATGGTCCCAGGAACGTGTTGCACGAGAATATTTTCCTCGGTCACACCTTTTTCCAATAAGGTCTGCTTGGCACCTTCTGCCATAGCCCAAGTATAATCTTTGTTCCAATCCGCAACTATAATCGCATAACGCTGACGCACAAGGGCATCAGCGTTAGGCAGTACGGATGAATCGTATGTACTCAAATCCGTGGTCATATCTTCAATTTATTGAGCCAAAATAATGTATTTGTCAATGTCTTGTGCCTCTTGCGACTGCGGATAGTTGTCGCGAATCTGCTCAAAGCACTTCTTGGCATTTGCTTTTTGGTCCAGCTCCATATAAACCAAACCGGCTTTCTTCAAACTCATGGGGGCTACAATGTCATTGCCTGATTTAGCAGCAGCATCAAAAGCCTTAACCGCTTTATCCAACTCACCCATTTGAACATAGGCATCGCCTAATAATTGGTGCGAAGCAGGGTCAATCATGACATCAGCAGCCGAGAATTTCTTCAAGTGATTAGCAGCATCTTCGTATTGGCCCATTTGATAGTAGCAAATACCTGCGTACAGGTGTGCCAACTCACCGGCTTGATAGTTGCCATATTCGTCTGCGATGGCTTCAAAACCGATACACTCGGCATCGTCACCGTTTAAGGCCTTCTCCCAGTCACCTTGCATAAAATAGGTAACGGCTTTGGCATTTTCGTTGCCGGCTTCCTGTGCTTTGGGCTTGATAACATAGTTATTCAAAGCGATGCAACCTAATACTACAACGATGATAGCAATTACAATACCAAACAGCAGATTTTGGTGGTCTTCTATCCACTGACCGGCTGTACCAAGTGCTTCATTCACATTTTCCAATTGTTCGTTTTCTTTTGTAAATTCTTTTTTTGCCATAATATTTGTATTTTATTTATTTTCACATTTAGCGCACAAAATTACAACTAATTTTTGATATACGCAAATATTTATGCAATAAAATAGATTTTTATCTATTTATTCTGCA